>JADLDX010001030.1 GCA_020846515.1 Pirellulaceae bacterium | reverse complement strand
CATACTGGAGCACAGACAGGTGCTGGTGCACATACAGGAGCACAAACTGGAGCTGGTTCGCAGCAGGTGTTGCAACCGGTGTCGCAAGCTGGTGCACAGCAGCTATGACGTGCATGCAGACGGCTCAGCAGACCATGAATACGGCTGCCAAAGCGAGGACCGCAGCAAGGATCAACTGCAACTTCGCAACCGCAGCTAGGAGCAACGTCGCAACCGCCACAGCTGGGGGCAGCTACTTCGCATCCACAGCTTGGAGCTGTATCGCAACAACCACCATGACGATGGAACAAGCCGGCTTCTGCGGAAGAAGCGAAGAACATCGAAGCGGCTACAACAACAGGTGCAAATAAACGAACTAGCATTTTCATTCCTCTTTGGTTCAATCAGTCGGGCTTCTCCCCCCCGCTGGACAACGGCCTGTTCGCAGGACCGGGAACTCGTCAGCGTGCAGATAGCCCTTCGCAAAAAGTTTTGTCAGAACAAGTGTTCAACCGTTTTCGTGACATGCGGGCTAGAACCGCAAAGTTTTACTAATCAACAGACTTTCTCTGGCCAGTTACGCGGACTCTGCCGCATATGCCGATTAGAGAAACTTGAGACTCGTTGGTTTACTTTTCAAAAAACTCGCCTTGACGCTTAGGCAGTGAAAAACGTATTCTCGGCCCATCGCAAGCGAGAACCAAAGATGTGGCCATCGCAAGCGTGCGATGGATTGATGCGGCGAAGCTAGCATCGGGGAACAGACTACTCAGGTAGACCAGACCTCAGCAGAAAAGATGAAAATCTGTCTTGTGCAAGGATGCCAAGACCAGTACATCTTCCGAATCAAACCATCACTCATGTGGCTCGATAGAACAGGATGTTCTATCAGCCATTTTTACCGAACACAGAAACGCACACTGCTCCCGGAACGTTAGCGCGCAGTCCTCCGCCCCCCTGGGACTCGTTCACCTCCGGGAGCTTTTTTTATACTTGCTTGATCGCCCGCCCAATGGGCCGTCGTTTGAATGCGGGTTAACCGGCGCCGCAGCTGCGTCTTGCCCGCTCCGACTTACGTTTTTCGACCCACGTGTGATCGGGCTGATCGCAGCTAGCTCGGCAGGCTGCTTTCAAACAGCGTGCTCCGGCCGTCGTGCAAGACCACTTCGAAGCGGCTTGCATCTTGCGCTTCGCTTAAAGCGCTATCCAGCCTCTCCAGGAAATCGACCGGTTCTTCTTCGTTCAAGGCCTGAGCTACCGAGATCGACAATCGATCTGGGCAGTGTTCTGGTGGTAGCCACTGTTCTCGGCAGCTTTCGAGCGTCATTTGCATTCGCGACGCGCGTTCGCCAGCCGCTTCAATGGAACAGCCCGGCAAGAATACGCAAGCCGTATGGGCTTTATAGATACAGACGACGTCGATGCCACGCAGTTGCGATTGGACTAAACCCAAAACGGTCGCCCAACTGGCCTTGGACTGACTAGCATCCAATTCCAGATTCCATTGAGGTGTAATCAGCATACCCGTAGCTGGAAGCTCGGCACGGCGAAGTTGGTCAAAATAAACCGTCGTACGCGTCATGAAAGTAGACAGGTCCAGAACATCGCCGAGCGATTTTCGATAGACGGTGCCACCCTCTAACTCGCTAGAGTTTGCATCGGCCGATGCTCCGCCCGAACGGTTGTTCGAATAGTTGTCATCGTCATGTCGGGAACGCCGACCATTGTGCTGATCCATGGCCGCCTGTCGAATAAGCGACTGAGCATCTGCGGGCCTGTTCTTCGTGCTGGGCGATTCCTCTTCATCGGGGAATGGTTGCCAGTGCGTTGTGTTCAGCCAAAAGCCCTGATTGCGCCCAGCTTTCTTAGCGCGATACAATCCTTCATCCGAGCGATCATAGGCTGATTGCAGCGTATCGCCTTGCGTCAATACGCACAGGCCCGCGCTGGCGGTGATCTTCAGTTGTAGGTCTTCGTGCGCAATGGTCTGCTCGCTCACGAACCGTCTGAGGGCTGCAGATTTCTCTGCCAAACCGCTGGCTTCGCTGCCGGTCATGATGACGGCGAACTCTTCGCCGCCATAACGCGCTGGATAACATTCTTGATTGCAGAATTTCTTTATGTTGCGAGCAAAAGCAGCGAGCACTGCGTCGCCAGTTGTGTGCCCGTACGTATCGTTGAAGCTCTTGAAATGGTCGATATCCAGTAGCAACAGACCGGCATATTCGCCCGGTTGGATGGCATCCAAACAGTTCTGAAGGAACTCGTTCAGCGCGCGGCGATTGGCCAGGCCAGTCAACGCATCGGTTCGCGCCTGCTGCGATGCTTCCTCGATCATCTCGGACTGGTCAGCAATGCGCTTGCGAGCGTCCGCCAATTGACTTTGCATCTGCTGGTTGGCGGTGATCAGTTCATTAATTGCCGACAGAATGTGGTCGGGCTGGTCCGCGGCGGGTTCATGCAGGCGGTCATTGATGGCCTCCACCTTTTCATTGTGCGCAGTGACATCTGCCGCTACGCGATAGGTGATCAGCCGCAGTTGGTCGGCGATACCCTTGATCTGCTCCGGCTGCTGAAGTTCGCTGACCTCGGTCGTGGGCGCCTGCCAACGGCCACGATCTCCTCGGGCTTGCATAATACTAGCAACGATGGCTACGCCAGCCAGGATGCCAGTCATCGTGCATAATATCTCAACCATGAAAACATCCAATTTGTAAGTGTGTCAGCCCTACGGACGGTAGGTCACTCCAACGCTGGAGTCAATTAAAAAAATCGCCTTGTTAAAATAGGTGGTTGTTCAGACGCTTTTAATCCCATTTTTATGGGAAAATTCTTGACATCAGCCGAGCATCGGCAATATTTCAGATTGGTTTTTGAGTCTCGAAGAAAAGCAAAGCTTTCATGGCGAGCTGCAACGAAACGGGAATCATCCCGGTCCGTAATTGCCAGCCGAACCTTGCGCGAATTCAAAGTCGTCCGCGCCACAGGGGCCTACCTGTGCTCGGATGCATACATGGAGGTTCCGGAACATGATTGACGCCGGAATGCGTGACGTAACCGCACGAGTACAACAGATACTGGCCGCTAGTCCGCTAGCTGAGCTGCGTAACATTCAGGTCGAACAACACGGCAACCGCTTCTTCCTTCGCGGTAAAGTGCGCACCTTCTACGCCAAGCAAATGGCGCAAGAAGCCGTACGCTGCGCCGTGCGTGGCTTGCGATTGGTCAATAACGTATCGGTCGACTAGTGCTTGAACCGGTAAAGGGTGAACTTGTAAACCTGAACTCGTAATCCTGAACTGGTAGGCATGGGCGAGCTAACGCCTTTCGGTACACTTGCCTAGAGGTTGGGGCTACATGTTGGGCGGTTGATCGGTCATAATGGACGCCAGCCAATTTCTTTGGGTCCAACTATCGATCAACGCACAAAGGGGGGCAGCCTGTGGCCCGTACCAGCTTAATGATTCGCGGCGCCGCTGCTCCCATCTCCCGTTTGTCTATCGCGCTCAGCGTCTGGGGGTTGGTTCTGGCCGTCGCTTCACTCGCGCAGGCACAAGATTCCCCTGCGAAAACGGCCGAGCTGTTGGCGGAAGAGCAGGCCGCGTTTACGTCTGCCGCCGCGTCTGCCGCCGGCTCTGTCGTTCAGATCGAGACCTTTGGTGGTCTGGAACGTGTCGGTGGCGAACTGATCTCTGATGGTCCGACGACGGGCACAATCGTGGGTAAAGATGGCTGGATCATCTCCAGCCTGTACAGCTTCCGTCAACAACCTTCTTCAATATTGGTAGCGTTACCTGATGGCTCACGCGCGGCCGCCCGGATTGTGGCTCGCGATCATAGTCGCGAATTGGTGCTGCTAAAGGTCGAAACAAAATCGGAACTTGTGGTCGCCCAAGCTTGTCCGATGGACGAAGTCAGCGTTGGCCAGTGGGTCATCGGTTTGGGACGTACGTTTCAACGCGATGCGGTCTCGCAGTCGGTCGGAATAGTCAGCGCGCTGGATCGGGCTTACGGCAAAGCCCTTCAGACCGATGCCAAGGTCTCACCAGTTAACTACGGGGGTCCGCTGATCGACTTGCGGGGGCGAGTGATCGGAGTATTGGCTCCTATTTCACCCGGAGCCATTCTCGAAGGAGATTCATCGCAGCTGTACGATTCGGGAATTGGCTTTGCCGTGCCATTGGCCGACATCCTGGCTCGGCTCGAGAAACTGCAAGCCGGCCAAGATATTCGCAGTGGCAAATTGGGGATTGTGGTCTCAGATCAAAACGAATTGGCTGGACCGGTAAAAGTGGCCGGTGCCGCGCCTGGTTCGCCGGCGGCCAAAGCCGGACTGAAACCGGGTGATACCATTGTTGCCGCGTCCGAGCGCAAAGTTGAATTGCTGGCGCATTTGCGACATGCGTTGGGGGCCGCCGATGCAGGTACGGAATTCAACTTCACCGTACTACGCAAGGGCAAGACGGTTGATCTGTCCTGCACCTTGGTAGAACAGGTACCGACCTATCGCCTGCGATACATGGGCATCGAGGTTGAAAATCTAGTAGGTGGAGGCGTGCGGGTCACCAAGGTCATACCCAAGAGCCCGGCGGCCGATGCGAAGATCGAAGTTGGCATGCAAATCCTTCAAGCCGGTGATGTAGAGATCAAGAACAGCCTGCAATTGCGTCAGCAGTTGTCGATCGCTGAGTTGGATGTGCCCTTTAATCTGCAGGTCGTCCCTGCGGGGGCGAAGGTTGATGATGCCAGTGCCAAGGCAACCTTGGCGGTCAAGGTCGTGACATGGCCCTTAGATCTAGCCGCTTCCAATGGAGCGGGTAATGGAGCGGGCAAAGGACGGGCCAGCGATGCGGAGCGGAAGGTCGAAGACATCGAGTTGTCACTAGGTGATTTTCCAAACAAAGCTTGGGCTTGGTGCCCAGTGCCGCTCAGCCAGACGGTGCAAGCCGCCGCCAAGACGCCCGCTGGGCCGGACGAACTGCCAGCCAAAGAAGAGTTCGGTTTGCTGATTCTTTTGCCAGAGCCCGGTGAGGTCGATCGCAACAAGCTGCGCGAAGTCTGGCTGCCGCTGCTCCGCGAAGGCTGGTGCGTGGCCGT
>JADLDX010001029.1 GCA_020846515.1 Pirellulaceae bacterium | reverse complement strand
CTTCACGCAGGATTTCAGATCGCCGTGCGCGGGGTGGGGCGTTTGGATCACCCTTGGAAGCATCCGGTGGCCCTGTGGCATTGGGCGGTGCCTCCTGTCCCGTACCAAGCGCAGCCTCGGGATCTCGTAAAGGACTAACGTCCACCGAGGCGGTACCACGAATAAGCAGATCAATGGCACCGGCTATCAGCTCGCCACGCCCATTTTTTTGCACATGAAATAGTTCGATGTTCTGCTTGAGCACATGTTGTACGGCTGCCTGGCCGTTGGCTTTCTCGCCGGTCAGAATCGTCGGCGGCGCATCCGGTCGCGTGATCGAGAGTGTCTCCATACCGCGAACAGCCAACAGATGTTTGCCTTCAGCGATCGCCGACTCCAAAGGGAAACGCAGTTCGGCGTCCTCGAGACCGATGCGCACGATATCCACCTCGTCATTGGTGGAAGTCGTTAGCAGGAGTCTCTGCAGAATCATGCTCAGCAGCGGATAGACCAGCAGGGGCATGAGCACCAACGTGATAATCGTACGGCGATCACGCAGCGACTCACGCAGTTCTTTCTGACACAATCTGAAGATACGACCTGGTTGCGACACAGTATTCATCCTGCGGCCGCCTCTTGATCATGACTCTCACGCATGATCTTCAAAAACATGTCAGTCAAGTGTTCCTGGCCGATGGCCGCCCGCAGTTCTTGCAAAGTGCCGACGTGCAACAATCGCCCCTGATGCAACAAGCCAAATCGATCGCAAACACGTTCGGCTTCGTCCAGTCGGTGAGTCGACAACAGTACCGCCTTGCCATTTCGTTTTAACTGAGCGATGAATTCAAAAACTGTTTGACTACCCACGACATCCAGACCTCGCGTAGGTTCATCCAGCAGCATAACGGGCGGATCATGCATAAGTCCCCGCGCCAGAATGACTCGCTGTCGCTGCCCGGTACTGAGCGTACTACAACGCTGATTCAAAAAACGATCCAAGCTCAGCGCCGAGGATAACTGTGCTACGCGTTCCTCCGCCAGACGAGGATCCAGTGAATATAGGTCGCCAAAATACAAGAGCATCTCGCGTACGCTCAACCACGGGTAGACGCCATCGTTGGTCGAGACCATACCAATCTTGGCTCGTACGGCAGCCGAGTTAGGGCCCGTCCGCACGCCATCGATTTCTGCATAACCTTCATCCGGTGGCAACAGGCCCATCACCATTCGCAGCGTCGTCGTCTTACCCGCACCGTTTGGCCCCAACAGGCCAAAGACTTCTCCAGAATCAACTTGGAATGAAACGTGATCGACGGCAGTTAGTTCTTTGCCAGCCCAGCGAAATTGTTTGACGAGATCGTGCGCAAAAATCAAGACGTGTGCCTTTTCCTTGGGCCGACTTCGCTGAGCTCGGCAAATCCCAAGCAGTATGATCGACATTTAGCAGAATCGGCGCGAGCCGCCCCGTTCTGCCTGTGTTTTCTTGATGAACAAATCGGGCAGCTTGCGCAGCACCGCTTAACTTCGAACGGTATTGTGATTAGTCGAGTGTAACCGAACCAACCGACTGTTGGCTAACGGGCCAGGAAAAAATCACACAGTGCCTTTCCGACAGGGGGCTGACCCGTCTAACTCACTCCGGCGAGTCTGACCCTCTCCGGCATCGGTACAGTAGCTGACCTGACAACCCACTTGTCCAGATCAATAGTCATCGACGATAATCCGCCCAAGAAAGTCAACTGGCAAACAGTCGGCACGCTGGCGTCGCGCTCGCGATCGTCCGCAACGCGGTATTGTAAACCATCCGATCTAAACATTTTCCATAATAAGGCAATAATCCATGGCTGATCGAATCGGCATGCGCACAGGCGAAGCATTGGTTGAAGGCGATGTTGGCTACATCTGCGCTGAACCGGAGATCGTGATCGGTGAACTGGATGGTCCGGTCGGCCAGGCCATGGCCATGTTGGTCGGCGATCAAGTCAAAGGTCACACTCGCGTTTTCGCAATTCTCAACAGCGACTACCAGGTTAAACCCGCCACCCTGATGGTCAGCAAAGTCACCGTCAGCAATGCCAAGTACACAAATATCCTGATGGGGTCAGTACAAGCGGGAATCGCCAACGGTGTCTTAGATGCCGTGCGTCAAGGCATTATCCCCAAGGAAAAAGCCAACGAACTCGGTATCATTTATTCAATCTGGTTGGATCCAAGCGTCTTGGAAGTTGAAAAGGTCGACTATCAAGCTCTGTTCAATGTCAACCGCGAAGCCACCGTGAAGGTGATCCGCAAAGCTATGACCGGCGAACCTTCGATCGATTGGCTGCTGGAACATCAGGACAGCATTGAACACTTCTTCCATAAACTAGGCGTGGATGGCCAGTTGTAATGGCGATGGGGCCATTCACCGACCCAAGATCTTTTTCATGCCGAACTTGAGCATGTCTTGCAGGTCGAAATCACCATCGCCGTCTTGATCGAGCAAACCTGCCAGGAGTCCGCCGCCCGCCTGATTCTGAATTTGAGTGCGCTCTTTGCGCAGCAAATCTGTCAAATCAGTCGCGCCGCCGTTCTGTTGACGCTGGTGTCGGCCTAGCAAGCCCATCACCAGCGGTGCGAGCATGGCTAATAGCGAGGCCACTTGCATGCCGCTCAGCCCCGAGGCTTGACCGATCCCTTGTTCAACACGCGATTGACGCCCGCCCAAGATCGAGCCGAGCAAGCCACCCAGGCCATTTTCGGAACTACTAGCCAAGCCAGCACTACTACTTGCACTACCCGCGCCAGCGTTACCCATGCCGAGCAGACTGCCGAGGTTGTCGAGCACGCTGCCATCGTGATCCTGCTCAATGGCTTTGTGCAAGCGCTGCGCGCCTTGTTCGTCGTCGGTTTGCTTGGCCAATGCGCCGAGCAAAGTTGGCAGAGCGAGACCAATGGCCTGTTCGGTCTGCTCGGGCGATGCACCAATTTGCTGTGCGAGTGACTTAACTTGCGCTGGGCCAATGGCCTGGGAGAGTGTCTCAAGGAAGCTGGACATGGGCGATGGTTCTTCTACTAAAAGGAGAGAGCACGAGAATTACTGACAAGGTCCAAATCGCAACCCGAGAAAGGGTGCGTTATTGGACGAACACTGGCATGTTATAATCTGGCAGATTCATACCCTCACGTCCACACCTCCAGCCTTGCTGGCTCATCCTCACAGTCGATCAGGAAACCATTCATGAACCACATCTCGCGACGTCGTCTTCTCAAGCAAAGTGCCCTAGGTTTGATGGCTGCACCTGGCTTGGCCAGTTGGCTAACGCAAACATCGCTGGCTGCGGATGGACAGCGCAAGAAAATCTTGTTTTACAACAAATCAGAAGGTTTCGAACACTCGGTGGTCGCCAGCAAAAATGGCGCACCTACGTACGCGGAACGTATGCTCAAAGATTTTGCTGGTCCGGCGGGCTTTGACTTTGTCGCTACCAAAGACGGCAGTGTCTTTGAAGGCGATCTCGATCAATACGACGGTTTCTTATTCTTTACACAAGGCGATTTGACCAAGGCGGGATTGGACAAGCAAACACCGGTCAGTGAGAAAGGTAAAGAGCGACTGCTAGAGGCTGTAGCGGGGGGCAAGGGTTTTGTAGGCAGTCACTGCGCCAGTGATACATTCCACTCGGCTGGGCACAAAGCCGGCCAAGCCTTTGTCAACCAGCAAGATGTCGATCCGTATATTGCCATGATCGGTGGGGAGTTCATTCGACATGGACGCCAACAGAAAGCTCGGATGAAAACCGTGGATGCAAAATTCCCTGGTGCCGATATGGCTGGCGAGGGCTTTGATTTGAACGAAGAATGGTACTCGCTCAAGAACTTTGCCGCCGATATGCACGTCATTCTGGTGCAAGAAACGCAAGGTATGCAAGACAAGGACTACGATCGCCCACCCTATCCAGCAACTTGGGCACGCATGCATAAACGAGGGCGAGTCTTTTACTCATCGATGGGCCATCGCGAAGACGTTTGGACCAACCCGATTTTTCAAGCTCTCTTCGTTGGCGCCCTGCGCTGGAGCACAGGCCAAGTTGAAGCTGATCTTAGCGCTAACCTGAAACAGGTAACTCCCCAGGCAAACGTATTGCCCAAAGTTTAGCTGCAAACTTAGATATTAGCCGTATTGGC
Source organism: Pirellulaceae bacterium (assembly GCA_020846515.1). GTDB lineage: Bacteria > Planctomycetota > Planctomycetia > Pirellulales > Pirellulaceae > Aureliella. The sequence goes on along the minus strand of JADLDX010001029.1, from coordinate 13,999 downwards.
GTTAGCCACGGTTTTCGCTGAAAAAACCAGCGCTAACGCCGGCTAACGCCCAGCGGCTGATTCAAAGTGGCGCTGTCCAACTAAGGGTTCAGGAAACTGCTGGCAGATCGCGCGGAAAGTACTCCTCGACGATACGATAGAAGTCAGCTGGCGTTTCGACGTGCGACATCTGCGTGCGAAAGATTCGCGCGCCGAATTTCGCCTGTGCGTAACAGCAAGCAAATTTACGCATCAAGTACGTGCCCTTTTGTTCGCCGAAGCGCTCCACTACTAACTGGTAATGACGCAACAAGCACTGTCGTTGCTGTTCCAAGGTGGGATCCGGGGGAATCACTTCCCCACGCAACGCTGCGGCGGCTTGGGCAAACAACCAGGGACGTCCCAGCGACGCCCGCGCGATCATGACCCCATCCACTTCGTAACTCCTCAGCGCATGCACCACTTTCTCAGCACTATCCAGATCGCCGTTACCAATCAACGGAATGTTGCGAAGGTGGTGCTTGATCTCTGAGATTCTCTCCCAGTCGGCTTGCCCCTTAAAAAAATCAGCGGCAACTCGACCATGCACGGTCAGTGCCGCTGCGCCCGATTCTTCGACCACACGCGCAATGCGGCAAGCATTCTTAGTTTCATGCGTGCAGCCCAGACGAATCTTGGCCGTCACCGGCGTGGGTGAGCAGACCTCGACTAAACGCGTGATGATAGCTGCCATGCGATCGGGGTAGTCCAACAGGTAAGACCCGCTGTGAGCCCGTTCGGTAACTTGCTTTACCGGGCAACCGAAGTTGATATCGACGACACTGACTTGATAATCTTCGACCAGTCGTCGACCAACTTTGGCCATCTTTTCCGGATCATTGTCCCAAATCTGAACCGCCAAAGGGCGTGGTTCATCGCGAACGCCCCACAGTCGATCTGGGTGCTCCGCTTCGTGCTCGTCCAACCACACAAAGCCGCTGGCATTCACCATTTCGGTGGCTTGCAGCCCAACTCCACCATAGTCGCGCACAATTTGGCGAAAAGCGTAGTTCGTGTAACCCGCCATGGGAGCTTGGAGAATCGGCGGATCGACCACCAAATTTCCAATTTTCAAAGGCTTTACGGCCGTCTGGGTTGTGGTAAGCACGTCGACATTCATCGTGGAAAACTCAGAGCCAATCAAAAAGGGGTCTGACCCCTTTTTCAGCGTACCAAACAATGACGCCCTATGCGAGTCGTTGAGTTTTGCAAAAAATCCGACTTAAAGGCTTTGACCCCCTTGTTAGGGCACATTACAATCGGGCAGCTTAGGATAGATGGGTAGTTTATAGCGTCCGAACATTGAGGGTGGAGAACACCAGGGGGTATCCATGCGTTTACGTTTTTTAAGCCGATCGATGCTGGCGATCAGCATGCTGTGCGTCAGCACCAGCATTGCTGAGGCGGGCTTTCGGCATCACCATCGACTGCGTCAAGGCGGCTGCAGCGATCCATGTCAGACGGCGAGTGCTTGGGGTGGCGTCAGCTATAACTCGGCAGCTTATGGCGCTGGCGGTTATGGCGCTGGCTATGCCGCTGGTGGATTTGGCGGAGTTTGTCCAACACCAAGCTATGCTGGTCCAGTAGGCGGCGGAATCGGATACGCCTCGGGTGGATACAGTGGCTATGCCCCTGGCGTTTACGGCAGCGCTGCTTGCGCGCCGGCTTATAACGTAGGCCCCAGTTACTCAGCACCTAGTTACTCAGCACCTAGTTACTCAGCACCTAGCTACTCAGCACCAGCAGTAGCCGCCATGTCGGGCGCTGGTATGAGCGGCGCTGTTGCTCAGTCGATCGATCTCGGACCGGTCACCATGTATAAAGTGGTGCTGGAACCGCAGATGACCACTGAGACGCGGATCGTCAATAGCACTGAGTATCGCGACGAACCACGCACTCGCACGCGAGTGGTTCAGCGGACACAACCTGTGACCTTTGAAGACTATCGCACCAAGACTGTGATTGTCACCAAGAACGAGACGAAGACGATCGAGTATTCGGTCTTGGTTCCTCAAACCAGCGAAAAGAGCGTTGAAGTCGTCGAATCGGTACCCGTGTGGAAAGAAGTCCAACAGACCTATACGGTCAAGGTACCTGTGCTGACCGACGTGCAAGAAGAGTACGAAGTCAAGGTCGCGCAGTTGCAAGACCAAGAGTTCACTTATACGGTTTACGTGCCGCATGCGGAAACGCAAACCCGCATTCAGACCGTTACCAATGCGATTCCTGTCACCAAGACGCGCACAATTCAAGTCTCTGTGCCAGTCAGTCGCATGCAGACCGTGACCAAAGACTATGGTCATTGGGAAAATCGCGTTGAAGAAGTGGGGGTTCAGTCGTCGGTGGTTAGCTACGGCTCTGGATACCCAGTGAGTGGTAGCAGTTGTGCCCCGGCGGTATACGGCGGTGCTAGTGGCGGTATGGGTTATGGCATGGGCGGTTGTTCCCCTTGCTCTTCCGTGTCGTACGGTACAGCTGGCGGAGGTCGTCATCACGGTCTCTTGGGACGCATATTCCATCATCATGGTCGAGGTCGCTCAGGCTGCAGCAGCTGTGCATCATGCGGTAGCGCAGCAGGCTGCGGTCAATGCAGTGCGTACGCTGGCCATAGTGGCATGGTTTATGGCGGCGATGCCGTTTCGATGGGTGGCTGTGGCGTCGAGTCCATGGGTGGCATTGGCTGCGGGCAAGTGATCCAAAGCGTGCCAACTACCCAAATGGTTTCCCGACAAGTTTGGGTTCCAAACGTTGTGACCGAAGAAGTATCGGTAGTTGAAAACGTGGCCCAAGCGCAAGAAATCAGCTACACCGTTTACGAGCAACGTTCAGAACAAGTGCCTTACGAAGCCACCGTGGTTTCCTATCGCCCTGAAGTCCGCACCGGTACTCGCAAAGTGGTGAACTACGTCCCTGAAAAGCGAACCCGCACTCGCAAGGTCGTAAACTACCAGGACGAACAGCGTACACGCACGCTACGTCAAGCTAGCTACGAGCAACGAACGCGCACGGAAACGGTTCCAGTGGTTACCTATACGACTGAGAAACGCACCAAGGACGTTACCTACGTAGTAAACGTACCTGAAACACAAGTCGAGCCGTTCACGGCCACACGCTACGAAACCGTAGATGAAGTGGTCAGCGAACAGTACACCGAACGAGTAGCGGTGCCGGTAAGCAAAGAAGTACAAGTCCAAGTTTGTCGCATGGTTCCCAAACTGGTCGCGTACCAAGTGAACTTGAGCGTGCCTGCAAACTACCCAAGCTCTGGTGCACCGGTTAATGCTGGTGCAGTAGGCGGGGTATGCGAGCCTGGATTTGGCACTCCTGTTTATGGAGCTCCTGTCTACGGCGCACCTGGCTATGGAGCTGGTGGCACCAGCTGTGGTCAAGGCGGCATGATTATCGGTGGCGGCAACGTTATCGGTGGTTGCAGCAACTGTGGTGTCAGCGTCGGCTGCCCTAACTGCCGTTAGAAGTTAGTTGACATATCATCAAGATTCGAATCGATTGCATTGCCAATCGATTCTCTTTGAGAAACGCTCTCCATGCAGATGGAGAGCGTTTCTTTTTTGACTACGTAGACGAATCGCTCCGCGACTCGTCATTCACTCTTCTGTCTAAAGTTGCCCAATCCAAAAGTCCCCGTCACGAAGTGCCGCGGCTACGTGTAGCCGAATCGCTCCGCGACTCGGTGCCCCGTCACGGAGTGCCGGGGCTACAAGTGAGTGCCGGGCAAAACCTACTTCAGTTCCACCAGTTCGTCGGCGGCTGCCATTTTGCGGATGTCCTCGGTGATACGCATCGAGCAATACTTTGGTCCGCACATACTGCAGAAATGCGCCGACTTGAACGATTCTTGGGGTAACGTTTCGTCGTGGTAGGCTTGAGCCGTCTCGGGATCCAAGGATAGACGAAACTGTTCTTTCCAGTCGAATGCAAACCGAGCCCGACTGAGGGCATCGTCGCGTTCTTGCGCACCTGGACGTTGGCGAGCCAGGTCGGCTGCGTGTGCGGAGATCTTGTACGCAATCACACCTTGCTTGACATCTTCGCGATTGGGCAAGCCTAGATGCTCTTTAGGCGTGACGTAACACAACATGGCTGCTCCGCTCCAACCGGCCAGGGCAGCGCCAATGGCGCTGGTGATATGGTCGTAACCAGGAGCAATGTCGGTCACTAAAGGGCCAAGGACATAAAATGGTGCGCCATGGCAGACTTCGATCTGCTTTTTGATGTTCATTTCGATTTGGTGCATCGGAATGTGGCCGGGACCTTCGACCATGCACTGCGTCCCTTTATCGAGCGAGCGTTTGACCAGGCCGCCGAGTACTTCCAGTTCAGCAAACTGTGCCTCGTCACTGGCGTCCGCTATCGAGCCAGGCCGCAGGCCATCGCCCAAGCTCCAAGTCACGTCATACTGGCGCATGATGTCGCACAAATCATCAAAGTGCTCGAATAATGGATTTTGCTTGCGATGAGCCATCATCCATTTAGCGATCAGCGAGCCGCCGCGACTGACGATACCGGTCACCCGACTGACAGTCATATGCAGGTGTTCCATCAACACTCCACAATGGATCGTCATGTAGTCGACCCCTTGTTTGGCTTGATGTTCGACCATGTCCAAGAAATGCTGAGGCCGCATGTCTTCGATGTTGCCACCCAACTGCTCGAGCATCTGATAGATCGGCACAGTACCGATCGGCACCGGTGAAGCGGCGATAATTTGCTGACGAATGCGATCGATGTCCTTGCCGGTTGACAAGTCCATCACCGTGTCGGCGCCGCAATGGACCGCCGTATGCAGTTTATCCAGCTCTTCGTCTAGATTGCTGGTGACGGCACTATTGCCGATATTGGCGTTGATCTTGCAATTGGCTGCAATACCGATGCACATCGGTTCCAAGCGACCAGCCAAGTGGACCCGATTGGCGGGGATTACCATGCGGCCAGCCGCTACTTCCTCGCGAATGATTTCTTCGCTCAAGCGTTCCTTCTCAGCCACAAAACGCATTTCAGGAGTAACTTCGCCGCGGCGTGCGGCCAAAAGTTGAGTGGTCATCAGATATCCTTGGGACATGAGTGAAAGACTTGGACGTAGGCTCTGGCGACCCAACGCCCAACGTATCGGCTCAATTATTCAGCACCGAGGCCATTCAGTGAACCCTTACCAGTGGGTGAATCGACTGTTTTTTTATGACCAGACTTTACGCCACCCGAGGCACGAACCGACGTCGCCGCCGGTCGAGACCCAAAAAGAGTTCGCGATAACGCCGGGATTGTAACCTGTAGCGTTCTTTTACTGATGGATGACTGAGATTGGGACTTCGCCGGGCCCAAACCAGGCCTTACCAGATACTCAGTTCCTGCAATTGCTTGGTAGCTGTGCCTGCCCAATCGCGATTGGCTGCCGGCGAGGCTGGACTGGGATGTAGAATCTTGCCAATGTTCACGCCCTCAGTCGCCACGCGTTTGGCGCACCCTTCAGCCCATGCGCCGACACCGACAACCCATTTGGGAGCTAGGGCCTTGATCAACTGCGCGAGATGTTGATCGCACAGCCGCTCAAGCGGACCGCGGGCTGCAACGGGCAACTTGTCTGGCGTTACGTTGCGAGCCGATTCGGCCATGAAGACCAGCGGACAATAATTGGCCACGTAATGTTTCGCAAAGAAAGCTTCGGGAGTGCCGTAGCGCGCCTTAAACAACCCCCAGAGCCGCTCTCCCGAAACTTCAGATCGTCGACACGACCAGCCTTCGATAGGTCGCAAGGGATGCTCACGCGGCGGTTTGCCGATGACACCATCGATACCTAACCAATTGTGCGCCGCCGCGACCTGACCAAACGGCACCCCGGTCTGAGCCATCCCCCATGGACCGGGGTTCATGCCCACGAACAATACCTGGCAACTTTCCATCGCATAACGCCGAATGTACTGCTCATGCGCGGACCAAGCATATTGCAGAGGATTGTAAATCCACGGCACACCATCACCAAAGTCTAGTTCATCCACGCCGTCGCGTAGCTCCTGGGCCGCCTCCAGTACCGCTCGACCTACCCGACCCAAACCGCTTTTCGTCTTGCTGGACATTTTCTTGAATTAGTTCTTAGTTCTTAGTTCTTAGTTCTTAGTTCTTAGTTCTTGGTTCTTGGTTCTTGGTGCTTGATTCCTGGTGCCTACTGCCCGCTGCTTACTCCTTACTCCTTACTCCTTACTCCTTACTCCTTACTCCTTACTCCTTACTCGGTTTAGCCAGTGCTTGAGATCGGTAGGCAGGGGCATATGAAACTCCAGTCGCTCGCCGGTCAGTGGGTGAGTGAAGGCCAAACGCTCGGCATGCAGTGCTTGACGGGGTGCCAGCGAGTGATCTGCCAGGATGGATCCATCGGGTAAACGCACATACGTTTTCTCGCCACACAACGGATGCCCGTGCTCGGACAAGTGGATGCGTATTTGATGTGTGCGTCCCGTTTCAAGTCGACAACGGACGATGCTGTATTGGCCAAACGACTCAACATGCTCGACGTGCGTGATCGCCAACTGTCCCGTTTCTTCGTTGTCGCTCGTCCGACTAACTCGATCCGCTGGCGGGCGTTCGGGCAGGCTGCCGCGCAGACGGTCACCTCGATCGCGTACCAGCATGGTGCGTATGGTCTGCGAAACCGCTGCGCCATGCACCACCGCCCAGTACTGCCGATGAATCAGATGATCGCGAAACATGGCGACCAATTTTTGTTCGGCGATCCTGGATCGAGCAAACAACATCAGGCCACTGGTATCCCGATCCAGGCGATGAACCGGGTAAACGGGCCAGCGATTGGAAGGCGAATTGGGGTGACGCTGTCCCCGGTTGGGTTTGGGTTTGCGCAGCGATCCGGACAAGTGAGAGGCAGGGCGGCCACTGGACGATCGCTGGCTGCCTGGCAAGCCCAGGATCTTGGCGAGTGCTCCCGACAACAACTCCTCCAACGTAGGTTGCAGCTGCCGGCGTTTGGCTGGCAATTTTCGCTCTTCACGATGCCAGACCGATGTGATTCCAGCCGGCTTCTCAACCACCAGGAGATGCTCATCGAGATAGGGCAGCTTTAGTTGTTCCGCAGTGACCGGCTTGGGCAGCGGCTCCTTCCAGAACTTAATGACATCCTTTTCCGTCAACCGCCGGGCTGGATCCAAACACAAGTTGCCATTGATTTGGATGTGCCGAGAGCGAATCCAAGACTGGACTTGCCCCCAACTGGAATCGGGCAAAAAAGATTTGAGCACGCTGACCAAAGTCTGGCTCGCGTGTTGTGACTGCAAGTGAAATAGCGTAAATTGCTCGGACGATGGCCGACTGGGCTGCTTAGACATAAGCGTCCAGTATTGCACAACGGACACGAATTGTTCAGAGGGCCTGATGACCATCCGAGTCGCATCCATCTTTATTGCTCGAGACGAAAAACCATGTACGCCTTATCGCACATCGCCTCCAAGCTTGTAAATGCTCGCCGTGCTGCCAACAAACTGTTCCCTGGTCTGATCTTGGCCTTGGCGCTAACAGCGGGCTGCAATTCTTTTGATCCCAGTAAGTGGGATGCCAAGCAGATGGCGGCGGAAGCGACCAGCCAATGGAAGTTGACCGAAGTGGATCTGAAGCCAGTTACTGGTGGTTTTGAAGGCACTGGCAAAGATGCCAACGGAGAATCGTTCGAGATCAAGATTACAACCGACCCAGCCACCAAATCGGCCACTGCGACCGGCAAAGGTAACCGTGGCACCGATTTGAGTTTTTCTGTTAAGCCCAAATAAACTTATGGCAGAGGTTGAAGTCGTGTAACTGCCCGGGCAGCGCGCCCAGGCACGATCAACTCATAAGGGACATCTTGACCGGGTAGGTAAGCGAAGCTCGCGCTGTTAAACGATATGGGAGTCGTCTGGACTTACACGCCTGCCGACTGATTGATCTTAGTGCTCAATTTGGTGAGCGCTTTATCGGTGCGCTCTTCTTCATCCAGGTTCTGCCCAAGCAGCGTCTTCGCGTTCGCGTATCCAAGCAGTTTGGCCCAAGTGCATAATGTTCCGTAGGTAGCGATCTCGTAGTGCTCGACTTTTTGGGCACATGAGATCAGCACCGCGTCCATCACCTCTGGATCGGCTTCCTCTTCCATCATGGAAGAAGCTTCCTCAATCAGGCCCGCCATCGCTTCGCATTTTTTCGCCTTGGCCGCTTTACCGGTATCTTCGAAAGCCTGCTCGACGCGTTCCATTTGTACTTCCGTTTCCGCCAGATGTTTCTCGAAGGCCGATTTCAGCTCGGCAGAGTGGGCTTTCTTCATCATCTTGGGCAACGCCTTGAGAAGCTGTCTTTCTGCACTGAGCACGTCGCGTAGTTCATCATGGAAAGCATCAGCCAAAGTTTTAAGAGCCACGTCTAAATTCCTTTGTGTGTGAGAGTTCGAGTTGTGAGTAGGAGTTGGTTAAGAGTTAACTAAGCGTCGCTTGATCGCTGCGATTGAAGCTGGGATTGAGCTCGTTCCCAGGCGTCTCGGATGGGGCGTTGGGCATCCTCCCAGCTCCCGTGCATCCGATCGACGCGCCGGAATTCCCACTCGCGTCGCATATCCGCTTCGGCCTCCTCCCACGAGCGATCGCCGTAAAGCGCTTTCGATTGCCAGCCGTATTGATAGGCCGGCCGGATCGTTTCGTAATCGACCCCGGGTTGGTAATAATCACGACGTGGGTACTCATCGCGCCAGTACGCATCCTCGACGGTCGGATCCACCGCTTCAGCGACACTTTTCCCAGCCAGTCCGCCGGCCACGGCACCGACAACTGCGCCAACGGCGGCACCGATCGGCCCGGCAGCTGCGCCCAGGCCGATACCAGCAATGGCACCGCCGGCTGCAGCCCCCAAGCCAGAGCCCACCGGATGCGAACCGGGTGTGCCGGTGATCGCATCGGGGTTGCGATTACCTACTTTCACCGCGCCCGCTTCATCGGTCACGGTGTCTGGGTAGATGGGATCGTTGGCATCCCGCATCTCGTTAACGTTCACACCTGGCGTCGGGCGTACGACCTCTTTGCGACTGGACATGATTGGTTGCCTTTCTCGGTTTGTGTTGGAAGACACAAAGCCAATCAGCAAACCCCATGCCTACTTATATGGAGCTGCTTAGTTGGACAGCGCCACTTTGAATCGAATTCACTTGATCATTAGCCGCCTGGAGTTAGCCACGGTTTTCGCTGAAGAAACCGCGGCTAACGCCCAGCGGCTGATTCAAAGTGGTGCTGTCAAGCAAGATATTCCGTGGCCCATGAGTGAGCATGAATGCCAACGGCGAGTCTGACTCGAGATGGGTCAGGCTCGCCGTGGCGATGGAATCAATGGCTATGAGAAAGCGTAGTCCGTAGCAGGCTGACTGTGAATTCAGCCGCTGGAGATTAGGCGCTCTTCTTTTCTGGGTTACCAACTTTGAAATGAGTCAGCTTATCTTCCACGGCATCTTGATCGATGGTGAAGACGGTCCCTTCAGCCTGTTCGGGCAAGTCAAACATGATATCGAGCATAACGGCTTCGATGATACCTCGCAGGCCGCGAGCGCCGACGCCTTTATCCTTCGCTCGACGAGCGATGTTCTTCAGTGCCGACTCGGTGAATCGCAGTTCGCAATTCTCGCCGAACAACGCTTGATACTGCTTGACCAGCGAGTTACGTGGTTCGGTCAGTACGTTGACCAGGCCTTGTTCGTCCAGCGGTGTGAGAGCCGAGACGACAGGCAAACGGCCGACAAACTCGGGGATCATGCCGAAGTGCAGGATATCATCGGAGGTAACCTGTGGCAGCAGTTCAGCCGAGGTTGAGTCATCGCGGGTCGAGCTGGCCTGGCCGAAGCCAAGTGTCTTTTTGCCCAATCGCTTCCGAATGATATCTTCGACGCCCACAAACGTGCCACCGCAGATGAATAGAATGTTGGAGGTATCCATCTGGATGTACTGTTGCTCAGGATGCTTGCGGCCGCCTTGCGGTGGAACATTGGCCACAGTGCCTTCGAGCATTTTCAGCAGGGCTTGCTGAACGCCTTCACCTGATACGTCGCGAGTGATCGAGACGTTGTGACTGGTCTTGCCGATCTTGTCAATTTCGTCGATGTAGAGAATTCCGCGCTGAGCAGCTTCGACATCGAAGTCGGCAGCGTGCAACAACTTCAGCAGCAGATTCTCGACGTCTTCGCCTACGTAACCAGCTTCGGTCAGCGTAGTGGCATCACCGATGGCAAACGGAACGTTGAGCATCTTGGCCAACGTGCGAGCCAGCAAGGTCTTGCCGCTGCCGGTCGGGCCAACCATCAGAATGTTCGACTTTTCAATCTCGACTTCCGAACCCGACCAGTCGCTGCTGAGCCGTTTGTAGTGGTTGTGAACCGCTACAGCCAGAACGCGTTTGGCACCAGTCTGACCGATCACATATTGGTCTAGGTGTTCGACGATCTCACGTGGGGACGGGATCTCTGAGAACAGTTTGTTGTTCGATGGCCCGCGACGTTTTTGTTCCTGGTCGAGGATCGATTGGCACAATTCAATACATTCACCGCAAATGTAAACGTCGCCCGGTCCTTCGACCAATGGACCAACGTCTCGGTAACTCTTGCGACAGAACGAACAGAAGGCATTCTTCTTGGTCGTTCCACTGTTACCATTGCGGCGGCCTGACACGACATCCTTACCTGAAGGCATACTCGACTCCTGAGCTCGTTATAGCTGACCGCACCCAAAAGCACACTGAGCCGTGCTCTTCGACCTTCGGGCACCGGTCAAGCGGGAAGGCTTACACGTTGTTCGCTCGAGGCCCTCGCATCGCCAGCATGCGTCTCGTAACACATGTCTGTCGCACAAGGCCGGGCTTCCGTGTCCGCGGATTCGAGCCAAAAAGGGAAACACCTAAAATCATGAGGTGTCAGTCAGACCAGCCTCCCAGACTGGTAGAAGTCGCATACGCACACGCGGGGCGGGTGTCACCATTTCTGGCGGCATCTACTACTACGTGGTGTTTGTCCCGTCGTTAAACGGTCCAGTGAGCTAGCTTCTTCCCAAGCACCGAGGGTATGTTTCGGAATTCTGTCGCCGCAATCTAAGCATTACGGCTCAATTCTATCGGATTCCAAGCCCCAGGTGCGACGCAAATGTCGTCTTTGTTGGTCGCACGGCGCACGGGAAATAAACGTGCGTGGTAACGGCAAGCACAATCGACAAATTCACTCGTCTGTCACATACCTTACCAACCAACCAACTTTCGACAACTCCTTAGCACGCCATCATCGTACGTCATGTCCACCTCGAAAGTCCAGTTGCATTTTGTCGAAATTAGTGTAGGGACCCCTGTTCCATCAAGAATACTTGGGAACGACAGGCAAGTGCCGGCTGGGCAGCTTGGGTAGACTGCAGGCAATACGCATGAGCGTCTCAAGCGTCATACGCATTCGGTAGCCATTACCTACCGGTTCCTGCCAGAGTTTGCGCAAGTGCTTCAACGCCGTGCGCGGCGCGTATCCCTTGGCAGCCATGCGTGCCCATTTACCTGGACCACCAGGACTGCGAACGATATCGCTACTAAGCACTAGCTCGGCAGGCATCGATAGCCCACGGGCCGCGTACGCCTCTTCCAAGATGCGATTCATATTGTCGCGTTGCGTGGCCGAACGCTGCCAACACAAACTGCTGGCGTGCAGCCGATAACAAAGCACCACCTCTTGAAGATTGGCCAACCGACCACGCTGGGCCAGGCGAAGCCACAAATCATGGTCATCGGCCGGCTCGTGCTGCCGACGGTAACCTCCCACGGCTTGCACGATTCTCTTACGCATCAGCACAGTAGGGTGAAACATACCTGTCTGCCGACGCAGCAGCGCCTGCTCTATGGCCGAGTGTTCAGCCGGCAAGTGGTCGACGCCCAAACGATCCGACTCATCATCAATTTTCAAAATCGAACCACCCACAGCCACGTGATCGGCGTGCTGATCCAGAAACGCCACCTGGATGGCTAAGCGCTCAGGCATCGAAATATCATCGGCATCCATACGCGCCACCAACGGCGCTCGAGCCAAGGTCAGCCCGTGGTTCAGAGTCCTGGCAATCCCCTGGTTTTCTTGGCTAATCACACGTAGACGCTGATCCTTCAAGGCCCAGCGGCGCAGGATGTCACTACTGCCATCACTACTGCCATCGTCAATGCAGATCATTTCCCAATCAGTGAAACTCTGCGCGACCATACTCTCCAACGCAGCGGACAAATAACGCTGGGCGTTGTAGATCGGCATGAGGATCGATACGCGAGGCTGATCAGTGGGCTGATCAGTGGGCTGATCGGCATGGGGCTGATGGGTATGTGGCACGACGTTACTCGCTACGAAATGGAATGCATCCAAAAATACTTTCGGGGCATACTGCCTTACGCAGCTGCCGCTTGACTAGACATATCATCCATCAGCGTCCAACCTGGGCACGCCAGGTAATGGTCATTGAGCGTGCCAGGATGAAACCATCTGCGGGGCGCAAAGACGCGCGGCTCCTCGCGTTGAGACAACCAGGCTCCCCACCAACTAAAGGTACTATTGGCCATCACGACGCATTCTGCGGCAGTCATTAGCCACAGTTCTTCGTGAGCTCCCGCGCTGCTGGTCACAAACTGAACAGGGCAGGGCAGGGCCAGATGCTGGCGACACCAGTCGATATCGTTGGAAAAGACGACGACATGTACACCCGTTCGCTCGGTCAATCGAGCCAGAACGGCTCGGCGGTAGTAATCCAGACTTAAGTGACGGTAGATCGAGGCCGCTTGGGGCTTGCTCAAATAGTCGCCGCGCCGCACGTGGATCGCCAGGCTGGGCTTGGCAATCATGTGATCCCACAAGCGTTGGCTAGTTGCCGAAAGCGGCTCTGCCAGGCGAAACTGCTGGCGAACCTGATCTTGGACATCGGGAAAGTATTGATCGCTTTGCCAATAACCAACCAGATAGCTATCGTCACCGGCGCGCAGGTAGCGATCGGCATATCCATAAGGTTTCTCTTTGACGCGGCGAAGCTGATTGCCGGCGAGCCAATCCGACCAACCTAGACGGGCTGACCGCGGGCGATAACGCCTCGGCAGTCGCTGCTGGTCTTCGAAAGACAAGAATTTCGCAGATACGCAAAATCGATCGAGCATGTAGCCGTGCGCGGGCCCGTCGCCATAGGCTGACAAATCGAGCACCAGTTGGGTGCTATGTTGCTGAGCGAGTTGCAGGCCAAAAGCCACCTGAAACATCTGGTTGCCCAACCCGCCATCGATGCGCGACACAATCATCGCCCGCTGCCTCCTTGCAGCCCACTACCTCCCTCGCAGCCCACCGGACCTGATCGGCCGATTCGGGTGCTTCCCAAACGCCCTGGTTCAGGTTAGGTCCTAAAATGCTTTAACACCGCCTAGGCGTCGACCTTAATGTTGGCCGAAAACCGGGGGCTAACGCCCTGCGGCTGATCGGCCGGAACGTGCTAGCGTCCGGTTCACGCGAAAACCGGGGGCTAGCGCCCTGCGGCTGATCAGCCGGAACGCGTTAGCGTCCGGTTTACCCGACTAAAGACCAACGTCGCCGCATAGTATAGAAGTTGGCTACCACCAAGCCAACTTCAGTTCCGATGTAAATTTTGGTCGCGCGAGGGCGCAATCTAGCCCCCGTGGGCGAGTTTCATCAAGCGCGTGCGTTCATCCCAGTAGTCAAGCGCTGCCACTCGCAGATCGACTGGCAATTTGGAAGTGGCCGAGCTGAAGTAATGAGCATTTAGGTTGAATAGGATGTCTTGCAGATAGTTGACTGGGATCTTCGGTTGGACCACATCCAGAGCCGCGCCAACCTTGTGAAACACCGTTGGCAGGGCGCGTTGTTCCACGGCCGCATGATTGATGGCCGCCATGCGACGCACTGCCTGCTCGGTGGACATATAGCGCTGAGCCGCTTGAGCAGCTT
>JADLDX010001028.1 GCA_020846515.1 Pirellulaceae bacterium | reverse complement strand
TGCAATTCTGATCGGTGGTATTGGCAACGATACCTTGGAAGGCGGAGCCGGTGATGACCAATTGGTTGGTAACGAAGGTGACGACACCATGTGGGGTGGCGGAGGCAACGACAGCTTCGATGGTGGTGCCGGATTCGATACTATTTTGGTTCGAGGTTCTGCTGGTAACGATGCCATCGATATCTCGCAGACCGCCGCCACGACGTTGGTCCATACTGTAAATGGCGATGTCCAAACCGACACGTTGGTTCTCAGCGGGACCACGCGGACAGTGGAACGAGCTTACGTCGATAGCGATGCGGGTAGTGACACCATTCGCGTGCAGTGGGCCGACTCGTTGGGTATCGACGGCGATGTGAATTCGCTGCGTTTCGACGTCGATGGTGGCCCCGGTTCGACCGGAGATCGCCTGGGAGTACTGGACCTGGGCATTGGTGATTTGATTCTGTATGAGAAGGGCACGACCGACGATAGCGGATCCATGACGGTTGGTCCAGGCAATGCTGAAGCGTTGGTAGTCAACTTTGTGAATGTCGAAGTGGCCCAGCCCATCGTGGGCAATGGTGGAGACGTGGTGGTCTTTAAACATGATTCGTTTGAATTCAACAATGCCCGCACGTTGGCGACTCACTTGGGCGCCAGCGAAGCGATCAACGTTGATCCGACGATCAATCCCGGCGTTGATCCCATTTTTGGCTTGCCCGCCGATGAAGATTGGTATCGCGTGGTGGCAGAGAAGACTGGCGTCCTCGATTTCCAAGTTTACTTCCGTCAAGTTGGTCCAGTAGTGAGTGGTCGTCCGGGACTACCCAATGCGGGCAACCTGGATATTTCGGTCACCGACGTTGCCGGCAATGTGATCGTCGGCTTTGGCACTAATGATTCGACTGACAATGAACGCGTCCGTATTCCGGTGGTGGCTGGTCAGACGTATTATTTGCGAGTCTTCGGGGCCAACGGTGGACTGAACAACTACAACATCACGATCGACAACTATGCGCCGCCAACTCCGACGGATATCGAGTTGCTGGACAATCCAGTGACGCACGATCCGCCATTGGCGTCCAACAGCGACACAGGTCGTAGTCAGGTCGATAACATTACGCGTGACAGCACGCCTACGCTGGTGTTCCGTCTGGACGATGCGATCTTCTTGAACGATTTGCCTGGCAATAATCTGCCAGGTTCACCGCCGGATGAAGTGATCCCGATTGCGTTCCAGGCAGCGGCCGGCGTGGCTGGATATCGCATCGCAATTTTCGATGAAGGCAGTTCACCATTGCCTGGAAATCAAGTCGGTACGCCGCCGCAAACGCCGTTGGGCTTTGCAACTTTTGTATCGGCGGGCGTGTACCAGTTCACCACTCCGCTGCTCAGCGACGGTTCGCACTTCTTGACCGCGCGCGTGCAGATGGTCGATCCGGCCACAGCGCAACAGACGGGTTTTGGCCCGCGAGCCATAGCCTTGGAAGTGATCGTTGACACGGCGCCACCACCGGTCTTCTTTGGTAATTTGGTGAGCGCCACCGATGGTTTGTTGCGAGACAGCGACAGCGGCATCGCCACCGTCTTGGGCAGTTTCGTGGATCGCATTACCAACGACGTGACGCCGACCATGTTTGGCTCGGCGGAAGCCGATTCGATCATGCGTCTGTATGTTGATCGCACGAACAATGGCTTTACAGCCGATGACCTTTTCTTGGGGCAGACGGTGGCACGACCACTGGATGGCACCAATCAGCACTTGGGTGAATGGGACATCACACCGACCGCTGGTTTAAACTCGCCCGAACTAGTGGCAGCGCTGGGCAAGGACGGATTGCGTCGTCTGTTCGTGACGGCCGAGGATGTGGCTGGCAACATTTCTGTTCCTGCCACACTGGACATTATGATCGATACAACGCCACCGTTTGTTACATCGGTCACGCTGCCCAGTGGCGATTCAGTGTTTCAGTTGAAGCCCATGCCGATCCCGACGCCGCCGGTTAACTCGATCTTCGTGACCTTTACTGGTGGCCCTGTTTCAGCTGGCGGATTTAATCTGCTCGCGGTTGATCCAGGCCTGGCTACTGATACGGGTAATTACCAATTAATTGGTGATCACAACGGTAACATATTGGTCACCAATGCGGCCATTGTCAGTCAGGACGATACGACGGTCATCGTGCGTTTGGATTTTGCTGCTCCACTGCCTGACGATCGCTTTACGTTGACGCTAAAGGATTCGATCTCTGATGCGGCCAACAATTCGTTGGATGGCGATTCACAAGCTCAATCGCCTGGCACGGACACCGCTATCCTTCCCTCAGGCAATGGAATAAATGGCGGTGACTTTGTTGCTCGCTTTACAGTCGACAGCCGACCAGAAATTGGTGCCATCAGCGAAGGTCTGGTCTATGTGGATATCAACGGCAATTTCTTGTGGGATCCCACAGGCAAGGACAACGACAAGACCAATCGAGACTTTGTGTTCCAGTTTGGACAACTGGTCGATGCACACTTTGCCGGTAACTTTGCGCAGGCCGGAGCAGCTGTAGCGAGTGGTTTCGACAAACTGGGTGCTTACGGCCGATTCGCGGGAGTCTACAGTTTTATCCTGGATACCAACGATGACGGCGTGGGTGACTTTACGTCGTTGATGCCGCCTGCGTACCAAGTCAACGGCAACCCAATTGCGGGTGACTTCAACGCGGCTCATGCCGGCGATGAAATTGGTTTGTTTGATGGCCAGTTCTGGTACTTGGATGTGAACGGGAATAATCAGATTGGTGTTGGCGAACGGATTGCCACCAACTTTAACGGCCTACCTTTGGTCGGTGATTTTAACGGCGACGGCGCGGATGATCTGGCCACGTTTAACAATGCGAACAACACCTTTTACTTCGATACCAACCGCGACGGCAACTTTGACTTTACTTGGAACGTGGCCGATGACGTGGGTCGCTTTGTGGGGCTGAGTGGCTTTACCGATCGACCAGTGGCGGGTGACCTGAATCTGGATGGCATCGACGATATAGGTCTATGGGTCAAAGATCGCCAAGGTACATTGCCGCGAGAGTCGGGAGAGTACTTCTTCTGGTTGTCGGATCAATTTGCCGCCAATCCTGCGAATGTGTTCGATGCCTACAGTCCCGATCCGCTGGGTAACGATCTGTTTGCTGAGTTCGGTGATGAACTGGCACTACCGATTTTTGGTAACTTCGATCCCCCTATCGACAATGCATCACAAGATGAGAACGTGTTGCATCGCCAGGCCGATCCTTTGGACATCAATGGCGATGGTTTTGTAACGGCCATCGATGCATTGTTGGCGATCAACGTGCTCAACACCTTCCCGAACCTGTCGGGCAACAATCCGGTGCGTGCCTACTTTACGATCGGTGAGATCAAGGCTGATACGAACGGTGACCGGACTGTGTCGGCCATCGATGCACTGCTAGTGATCAACGAATTGAATCGTCGAGTCGGTGGTGGAGAAGGGAAAGCGGACTTGGCTTTGTTGGCTGCCAGTTCATCACCACAACTGGCTGCGACAGACGATTACTTTGCGCAGTTGGGGGATTGGGATCTGGACCTTAAGCGACGCCGCGGACTGTAGGCCTCATACGCCTGCTATGCGTGAGTAAAGTGAGCTGACTAGAGGGTTCGCAGCCACACCTACGCTCCGCAGCGCACAAAAAAGCCGGGCGCGATTGAGAACGCCCGGCTGATATTGTGTCTGATGCGCATGGTGCCTTGTTGATCATTAGAACCGGAGGTCGGTTCGCAGACTCAGGCCGCTGAAGGTCAGATTGTCATCCAGGTTCAGCATGTTGCCGGTGCGGACCGACTGGATGTAGTCGCGAGTGGTCACGGCGTTGAACCAGGTGCTGAACAGGTAGCCAGTGGTGACTCGCAAGCAACCGCTGCAATTCTGCCAGCCTACGCCCAGTTCAGTGTCGACCACTGGAGTAACGCGATAGTCATCGTAACGATTGGCGATCACGCCCCCGCCGAACTGGTTGGTCTGGCGATAATCGGCTTGCCAGTTACCACCTAATAGACTACCCAGAGCGCGACCGTAGACCAAAAGACCGGTGTGGGTGCTGTGGCGCATACCATCCAAGCCGCCGATGATGCCGAAGCCATTAAAATCGATATCGGTCGTGACGTTCGTCAGACCAGTGCCCACCGATACCGTTTGATCTGCAGATAAGCCTTGTTCCAAATTGCCGTATCGCAGACCAGCGTTCCAATTGATCACGCCGCAATCGCTGGAACGATAAACACGTCGCAACATGACGTCAGCGAACTGAAAGTTAGCCAGTTGTCGGGCAGTTGCCTGCAGGCTGGCAGCGCCGGTAGTGGCGGTACTAGGGTGGATGACATTGGAATTGAGCACGTTATTGCCGGTGGCTTGTAGTACGCTGGTGGTTTCGCCATCCCAACGCGTGTAACTGGCAACTAGACTGCTGCAGGTTGAATGGGCATGAATGAAGCCAACTCGATAACCAACATGTTCATCTATGTTGCTGATCCCAATCGGCCCGGTAGGTGAAGGCGCACCGACGGGACCGGTTTGTTCGGTCGCGTAGATCAAGTCCGAGTTGCCTGGGCTCAGGTAGAGCAGTTCTCCGAAGCCACCGGAGCGATGTGCCCACCAAGGTACGCAACTGGCCGATGCACAACCGATGGAGTCGCAGGCATCACAGCTACCGCATGGTGCGTTCGTCGAGCACGACACCGGTTGCACTGCATCATGGGAATTATCGAAAACGGATGGAATCGACGTTACGTTCGCGGCTGGTCGTGCACCTTCAAAGCTAGGGCCCTCAAAGCTAGGTCCTTCAAAGCCGCGGCCTTCAAAGCCATCGCTGGATAAATCTTGGGAGCCGGCCTTGGGCGAGGAGGCGGCTTGATCGGACAAAGAGCTACCGACGGCGGCCGACTCGGCTTGTGCTGTCACGACCGGTGGCAAGTTATCCGCCCAAACCTTTGGGCTGTAGGTTATCCCAGCCAAGTAACAGCCGGCTAAGCTAATGCTGGCTTTGGAAGCCACGCGAATTGCGATTTTGTACCATGGGCCGCCCATATATGCACTCCTTGCCTGCTAGGTTGGGACTGACGACACTACGAACTGGGGTAGTTCGAGCTCAAGCGCCACCGACCTTGCGCTTTCCGCAAAACCGCACAGCACTCCCTACACGGCATAATGATCGGAACAGTTGCCTTCGTTAGCTTCGGATAAGTTTCTGTAAGCGGATAGGTTGCGTGATCGCCGCAGATTATCGAGAAATTTGGGATAAAAGCTCATGTGGTGCGACAGAATGTATCGTGAAACGCTGACCAGTTGCCTGCCATTGGGCCTACTTTCCCGAACGGGGCTACGGCTTTACCATAAGGCCTCGTTAACTGAACTTCCGGATGTCTTGTCTGTAACCTCGAAGAGTATTGCAAAGTGCGCGCTACGATTGTTTTGTTGCCTGGTGATGGTATCGGCCCCGAGATTGTCGGC
>JADLDX010001027.1 GCA_020846515.1 Pirellulaceae bacterium | reverse complement strand
TGCTTCGCGAGCAGCCTGCACGGCAGGTAAGAGCAAGCCAACCAGAATGCCAATAATGCTGATCACAACCAGCAGCTCGACCAGCGTAAAAGCGGCTTGGTGCCGGACGGCTGAGTGGCGATGCATGACCACAATTCCTAAGGTAATTTGAACAGACTTGGCATTGAAAACCCGGCGTCGGTCTCTAGTCGGGCTAAACCGGACGCTAGCGCGCTTGCGGCTGATAAGCCGCAGGGCGCTAGCCCACGGTTTTCGGCCCACATGATGATCAACGCCGAAAACCCACGTTGCTAGTCTAGACCAGCACTGTAGGCGATGCAATTGTTATCAGTTTCACGTAGGCGAGTCTCTCGGAGACTCGCATGTTTCCTCACGTAGGCGAGTCTCTCGGAGACTCGCATGTTTCCGAGACTCGTATTTTGTCTGAAACTCGCATTCTTCAGCATTTCTCAGCGTCTCGGAGAGACGCTGCTACGTGTCCGCCGCCTACCGGCTAGAATATGTGCGGAGAAGTTCACGCTATCATCCCCATCCAGATGCCTCCCACAGGATCAATACTGCCATGATTCACTTGCTTTGCCGTACTTTCGTCGGTCTTTCCCTGGTCGCTTGCTTGGGAGTGTTTGACGGCTCCGTCCGGGCCGAAGACGGTTTTGTGACTGTCTTTGACGGCAAAACGACGGCCGGCTGGAAGGCTAACGAGAAACCAGAGTGCTTTACCGTTGCCAATGGCGAGTTGAAACTGCAGGGCGGCATGGCTCATCTGTTCTGTGTGCAAGAGGGGTTTGCCGACCTGAAGAACTTCGAGTTCAAAGCGGAAGTCAAGACGCTGCCCGGGGCGAACTCAGGCGTTTTCTTTCATACTGAAAACCGAGGTCCTGGCGGATTAAAGAAAGGCTACGAAGCCCAAATCAATACCTCGTTCGTCAAAGATCCCCGTAAAACAGGCAGCCTGGTCGATGTCAAAGATCTCGACAAGTCGCCAGTCCCCGATGGTGAGTGGTTCGAATATCACCTGATCGTCAAGGGCAAACAAATCATTGTCAACGTGAACGGCAAGCCGGTCGTGAACTATACGGAAGAAGCCAAACCAGTGCGCAAAAAAGGCCGTGAAGAACGTGTGCTCTCGCACGGTGCGATCGCTCTTCAAGCCCATGACCCGAACAGTGTGACGTTCTTTCGCAATATCCGCATCAAAAAACTGCCCGACTAATGCCCGCCGGTTCAGCGATCAGACATTCTTCTGAATCGTCGCGATAGCCTCGGCCGTTTTTTCCATGTCAGATCGAGAGCCTAGTAGTTTCGTCTGCGTGAACCAAACGGCCTGCTCGCACAAGCGATCATTAACCGGACATGCATTTTCATCGGCCCAGTGTTTCATCCGCTCCGCGCCGTAGAGACGCACATAATGCGGATTGGTCGCCAAGGCCTGAACGTGCGCCGATCGATTTAGACTGGTATAACCAGGGCTGGCAGGCACGCCGGCCAGGCTGAGCCGCTTCAAGAACTCCGCACGTGAGAGACCACCGAACTGGCTGGCATCATATCGAAACATGTACAAGTGCCAGCCGCTGCGCGTGCAACCGTCGATCAACTTGGCTGGGAATATGCCAGGTATTTTTTCTAACAGGCTGGTCAAATAGGCCGCGTTGTCATCGCGAAGTTTGGCATGCTGATGCAACCGCGCCAGTTGAGTGACCAGCAATCCAGCTTGAAATTCGGTCAGTCGATAATTGGCGCCCCGGCCGATGCTGGTCACGCCCCGAGCGCCGCCAGGTGTATGGAACGCCAGGCATCGCTGCGCGAAGTCTGCGTCGTTGGTGGTGACAGCTCCACCCTCGCCGGAGGTTAAATTCTTGCTGGCTTGAAAGCTAAAGCAGCCCGCCAGTCCATGCGTCCCAACGGGCACACCACGCCAGGCTGCCAACGGAGCCTGGCAAGCATCTTCGATCATCGGCACATTGTGAGCAAGCGCCACCGCTTTGAGTTTGTCCAGATCGGCGGCGGAACCACCGATATGCACAGGCATGAGTGCTTTCGTCTGGGCTGTGATCGCTGCGGATACTTTGGTAGCGTCGATCTGAAAACTTTCCAGGTCGCTATCGACAAAGACCGGCAACGCATAACTGTTTGTAATCGCATTAAAGCTGGCGACGAACGTATACGGTGGCAAAATCACCTCGTCTCCGGGTCCGATCCCCAAGGCTCCCAAGGTCGTCATTAGTGCCGTGGTGCCCGAGGAGGTGGCCAGACAGTATTTGGCTTGCATACTCTCGGCAAACGCTGCTTCAAATTTCTTCAGTTGAGTACCGCCACTGGTACGTCCCCATTTGCCCGAGTTGAGTACCGCCAGCAACGCTTCGGCCTCCTGCTCATCCCACATGGGCCAGGCAACTTTGGCTTTGTCGGACGTCAGCCCTCGAGCCTCTAGATTTTCTTCCGCACTGAATTCGAGCCCAGGCGAGCAGGCAACAGCGCTGGAGTTTTTGGTCAGGCAAGCGGCGGCCGTGGCGGCCACACCCGCGATCAAGTCTCGACGACGAACAGGTGACGACATGGCAAGTTACTTTCAAACGTAAAGACTAAGGTCAGCCGAAAGAATAGGGCCAGCCGTGAGGGACAGGGGTATATCACTTCAGTTTAAAGAACTGGGCCGCGTTCCGCCACGCAACTCGCTCTTGATCTTCCACCGACAGCGTGTCGAGGTTCGCCAACTTTACCAGCGATGGCGCTACGTAATCAAAAGGCATGTGCGAACCGAAGGCGACCGATTCAATGCCCAACGCATCAATCAATTTGGGTACATCCTTGTTTAATAACACATGCATTCGTGCCCAATCGATCAAGCAACGACCCTTCAAACCGGCGGCCAACAGCCTTGGTCCATCCAGCCCAATCCAATTGCTTAGCACGAATCGCAGCTCTTTGTGCTGTCTCGCAATCTCCAGCAAGGTACTGACCTCCAGGTCCTCCGCGACGTCCCAATGATGCCGCTGCCTTCGGTCTTCAAATCGCTGCGTCAACAACACAGGCAACTCCAAGCGGGCAATCTCGTCCAAGGCTGCCCGACCATATTGGTCCGTCAGACTATAGCCATGATGCGCCGGCACGAGCGTGACGGCTCGCATTTTCATGTGTTGAACGGCTTGTTCTAAATCAGCTTGCCAACCAGCATATTTGGGATTAACGGTGGCCACGCAGATAAAGCGATCTCCATACGGCTGTGTCTCAGCCAAGAGCTCCGAGTTGCCGCGATGAGCGTCGCGATAGAAGACCGAATGCAACGAAGAGACGACCGCCCGATCGATTGACCAACGATCCATCATCGCGATCATCTCAGCGCCCGTGCGCGCGGCCAACTGGCGAAAAGGATAATGGCCTATCGTGGCATTGATGTCGATGATCATGGAAGTAAGGGGTAAGAGGTAAGGAGTACGGAGGGTAATTGAGCGGCCATGGGATTAGCGGGGGGCGGTGGCTCGGGCGAAGAGTCGGTCGGCATTGCGCCAGAAAATATCCTCTCGCTGCTGGTCGGTTAATTGTGCGGCCAGGATTTTGCCGACGCCGCCTTCCATGGTCTGATCGGTGGCGAACAACCTGCGGTGATGTCCCAACTCACGCACGCACATTTCGATGGTGTCGTTTTCCAGCACACTACCGCTGGTATCCAAGTAGACTTGCGGGCAATCGCGCAGACCCTTGATGGCCCATTCCCAATCACCGCCACCGTTGATGTGGCCGAGGATCAGCATGAGCTCGGGGTAACGCCAGGATAGAGTGCAGAAGTCATGCGAATCCGAAGTCTTGGGCTGGGCGGCCAACGATTTGGCATCCGTCAGGTGAGCTGAGTGTCCTAATAGGGGAATGCGAAGCTGGATACATTTTTCGGCGATCGGAAAGACCATCGGGTCGGAATACTTGAACTGGTTATACAGCTTGACACCAATCATGCCGGCCTCAAAGCAGCGTTGGATCTCATCCAGGGCCGCTCCGCCGTTGCCGGGCTGTATGAATGCAAAGCCAGCGATTTGCTGAGGGTAGCGTTTCATGGCCGCCAGCACTGTGTCATTGGCCTCACGTACGTCACTAATCTCGGCCAGGGCACCACCGGTGATCGGTCGCGAACAGCACAGTTTTTCGATACCCAGCCGCAGCGCAGTCTCGATCATGCTTTCCACACGGCTCCAATTGGCGCCCGTCTTCTGGACCGCTTCAAACACATGATTGTGGACATCGATCTTGCGCATCTCACGCCAGTTGGCGGGCAAACCTCGCGACTTGGCAGCCGACAGATCATCAGCTCGTGACGACCGGTTGGCT
>JADLDX010001026.1 GCA_020846515.1 Pirellulaceae bacterium | reverse complement strand
CTATTCCCTTGGGCGGAGGGCTGGGTATCTGGGCCGGCGTGGCGCTAACCTTTGCCGTGGGTACTCTGGCCGTATGGCTGATGCATGACCAAGCTAGTTTCAGTGGCTGGTTGCCAGAACAATTGAGTAGGCACTTGGATGGTCTGATGGCCAAAGCTCCGGCGGTGTGGGGCATCCTGGCCGGTGGCACTATTTTGATGTTGCTAGGTCTGGCAGATGATCGTCGCGGTTTGGCATGGCAAATTCGCATCGCCATCGAATTTGCCGTGGAGGCGTTCTGTGTCTACTTTTTGAATATACGCTTCACAGCCTTTATAGATGCCCCTTGGCTCACAGGCCTGTTGTCGGTCTTCTGGATTGTGGCGCTGATCAACTCATTTAACATGCTCGACAATATGGACGGATTGAGCGGCGGTGTGGCGGTGATCGCTACGACCATGCTGGCGATCATGTTGCTGACACAGGCAGATACACCGGCCCGTGGACCCCAACTGTTCGTCGCTGCCATGTTGTTGGTACTGGTCGGCGCGTTACTTGGATTTTTGAAACACAATTGGCCACCGGCAAAAATCTTTATGGGCGATGCGGGCAGTTACTTTGTAGGCTATTGGATCGCCGTGGCCACATTGCTGGCCACCTATGCCGGATCGCAAGGGGCGCGACCTCATGCTGTGCTGGCGCCCCTGTGCGTGTTGGCCATCCCACTATATGACATGCTCAGCGTGATCTGGATTCGCTTGAGCGAAGGGCGCAGTCCATTTGAAGGCGACAAGCGACATTTCTCCCACCGCCTGGTCGATTTGGGGATGACGAAAAAGCAGGCGGTGTTGACCATTTACCTGGCCACTGCGACCTGTTCACTTGGGGCCCTGCTGTTGCCACGCATCGATATGGTTGGAGCCTTTATCGTCGTGCTCAGCACGCTCAGCGTCTTAGGCCTTGTCGGTGTCCTCGAAACAGTAGGACGTAAGCCGTGACACGTAAGCAGGCTACGAGCCCGTCAGGACCGGCGGTTCATTCCACCACCAGCCACCCACGTGTCTCCTGGACTAACCCAGTGCAATTATTGATCAGCGCAGTGGCCGGCGTGCTAGTGACATCGCTGCTGATCACCGGTGACTCGGTCAGCGTATACGACGGCGACACACTGCCTCAAGTACTACTGATCCTGTTGACTGGTCTGCTCGCCGGCTGGACCGGTCAGGCGTTCCTGCCCTTGTTATCCGGATCAAGATTGTCGCGCGTGCTGTTTTGGCTGCTGATCAGTTTACTACTGGTCAGTTGCTTGGCCGCGAGCTGGCGGGCTGATGGCCGAGCGGCCTGGAATGGGTTCTGGCATGTTCTCTCCCTGATGATCTTCGGCTTGATAACGCGACAATTGACTCATCAGGCGGCGTTGGTCCGCGCGCTTACCCAATTGTTAATCGCCATGGCTGTGTTCCAGTCCACTTTTGCGCTTCATCAGTATGCCATCAGCATGCCCGAGGCCAGAGCTGCCTACATGCGTGATCCTGACCGGGAACTGGCCAAGGCCAATATTGACGCTCCGCCCGGCAGCGAAATACGCAGTCAGTATGAAAGTCGTTTATTGGGTAGCTTTGAACCCACCGGCACTTTCGCGCTGACCAACACGTTGGCTGTGTTGCTCAGCGGTGTGATCGTTGCCTTGGGATTGTCATTGATCGTGAACGATCGGGATCAGCCGAAAGAGTTGCGTCCGCGATTCTCGCGCCTGGCCTTTGGGCTCATGGTGCTCAGCCTCGCGCTGATCGTCATCGCCTGGCTACTGACCAAAAGTCGATCTGGTTATTTGTCCGTCGTGCTGGTGGGCTTGCTGGCGGGCGCTATGCGAACTGTCTGTCGCCAGCCACGCACACGCCAGCCACACGAAAATACTAAACCATCCACACCGGGCCATGACCCCAGCGAAGTCATGCACGCTGGTCGGTCAAGTGCTACTGCGCTGGTGGCTGTCGTGAGCGGGATAGTGGCGGTTGTTGTCCTGGCCGGCAGTGTCATGCTGCTGGCCGGCGATGCGCTGGTGCTGAGCGAAGCGCCTAAAAGCATCGCCTTTCGACTCGAGTATTGGCAAGCCGCGTCGCGGATGATCGTCGACTATCCCTGGACGGGAGTGGGGCTGGGGAATTTTCAAAGCTACTATCCTCAATACAAAGTGCCTTTGGCTAGTGAAATCATTGCCGATCCGCATAACTGGCTTTTCGATCTGGCCGCTTGTTGCTCCGCGCCCGCATTGATCATTGTGTTGTTTGGTCTGAGTGCGTTGCTACTGCGCAGTCGGTCAGGTTGGAAGCATTCCGATTCAGAACCTGGGCAGAGGCCGAGCGATTCTGACGCTGGGGCTCAAAACCTGTGGCCGCAGTCTGTGTGGATCGGGGCAGGCGTTGGCTTTGTGCTGACTGCTGCCATGCAGTGGTTGGTGCAAGAGATCCTGGATATCGAAGCGACCGTTTTGAGTTTGATGGTTAGTGGGGTGGCACTGTGGTCGTTGCTGAGTCTGCGACCAACTCTGGCCACGATGCGCAGTATGGCGTTGTTGGCCGTAGTGGCCATGCTGATATGTCTATTGATCTCGGGCTCCTGGCAGGCCAGTGGAATTGCGTTACCGATGGCTACCTGGCTGGCTATTTGTAGCCCTGGGGCAACGACTGCGTCGGCCGCTCGTCTATTAAAAGCCGACCACGCGATCATGCAACCGACAAACGAATCCAAATTTGGCCTGCTGATCATGCTCATAGCCTTGGTAGCCTTCTGGTGGCAAACATGGCGACCTGTTCACAACAGTTGGACCTTTGAGCAAAACGCCATGAGCCAGTTGGTCCAAGGAAACTTTTCCGCAGCCCAAGACAGTGCGCGGGCCAGTATCGCGGCCGACAGTTTGTCTCAGTCTCCTCGAGTGTTGCTGGTGCAGATCCTGACCACGGATGCGCAGCAGGCGACACAATTCAATTCGGACAAAGTCGCCTTTCAAGAGCGAGTGGATGAGATTGAGCAGGCCGTGCAGGCACTCTTGACCTGCGATAGCGTGTCTTATTTGAATTGGAACCTGGCTGGTGAAAGTGTGCTGGGTCTGGCCGCAACGGCCAAACGGGCTGGGTTTTCAGATGACATCGTTAGGGATCTGGTTACACGGGCAGCAGAATATTACGCCCAGGCCGCCCAACGCTATCCCAGCAGTGTGGCCATTCATGCGCAAAACGCGGTCGTTCTGGCTTGGCTAAATCGATCTGGCGCTCCTAACTCGGAACCGGGCCTTTCGCAGGATCGAGAACTTCAAGAAGTCTATGCGCTTAGTGACGCTACACCTCACACAAACCGGCAATTGGCCGCCCAGCAGGTTTGGTTACCGCCGCCGCTAGACGCGTTTTTCCCCGGTGAGACGATCGTGCGTCCTGTGCCGGGATCTCCCTGGGTCAAGGCCGAACCTTTGTGCGATTTTCTGCGTAATAACTAACTGACGAAGGCCGTCTCGTTTATATTGGCGAGGGCCTCTTTTCAGGAAAAGGAATAGACATGCTTCGGCTCGGTATCGTAATCGTATTGGCTGCCCTGTTGGGGATTGGGGGCGGCATGCTCCAGTACAACCTCAGTTACCAGGACATCGACGAACGCTTCGCTGACTTCAAAGCCAATACCACCCCGGTGGTAGCCGTCGAAAAGAGCGATGCGACTGCTAATGGCCCAAAGCAGGTGCAGGCGGAGAAGGCGCCCAAAGTCGAAGTACCAGGTGGCACGACCCACGACTTCGGTACCATGCAACAAGGCAGTAAGAAGACCCATACGTTTGTGTTCAAAAACATAGGCGATGCCCCGATGCGGCTGGATGTGCTGGGATCCAGCTGCCGCTGTACGATCGGCACGCTGGCTGACTCGTTGCTGAATCCTGGCGAAGAAACAGGCGTCACTTTGGAGTGGAAGGCAACCGGGGTTTTGGACGAGTTCAGCCAAACAGCCACGATCGGTACGACCGACCCGGAGCATCGTCAGGTTCTCTTGTCGGTCAAGGGCATCGTGGCTCGAACCGTGCTGGTCGAACCGCCGTCAATCAATCTAGGCGATGTCTCTGTGGCCCAAGGCGCAGTTCGTACGGCCTATGTGTTCGGATACGGCGACATACCCCTGGAAGTGAAAAGCGTCACTTGGGGTGATGAAAAAAACGCGAACATGGTAGACATCAAGGTCTCGCCTATGGAGATCGATCCGGAACGCTTTGCACACCACTCCCGCGCTAAAGGTGCTGCAAAAATCGAACTGTTTGTTAAACCAGGCATGACGCTCGGCCCCATCAATTCGCGACTGGTCGTCGATACCAACATTGAAAATGTGACCAATGTCGACTTGACCGTTACCGGCGCGATCGTCGGCGATCTCCAGGTCATGGGTGGCCCGTCGTTCGAGGTTGACAAGAATGTACTGAATTTTGGTACCGTGCTCAGTAGCGAGGGCGCCACCAGCAACGTACACCTGTCCGCTCAAGGCGATCTGCGTGATACGCTGGAGTTCGAAGTAGTCGAAGTTATTCCGAAAGATTCTCTGCAGGTCACGATCGGAAAACCCAAACAGCAGATCTCGCGCACACTTTATCCTGTAACTTGCACTGTTCCTAAAGGGGCTCCTCCCGCTATGTTCCCGGGAACCAGTTCCAAAAACTTTGGGAAGGTCGTTATCAAAACCAATCACCCGAGTATCCCCGAAGTACGCATCAACTTTCGCATTATTGTTGAATAACTAACCCTTTGCGGGAGGGCACCGGCCCTCATGTCACGCTTCATCTAGCTTCGGGGCCAAGCCCTGAAGCCAACGAACTAGAGCGCTGGGCCGCGCATGTGTCAGGAAGGAATCTGTTCATGTTCAGTGTCGTCGGGCATTTGCCACGTGTTTTGCTAGCATGCACTCTGATCTGTGCCTTGGGCTGGGCTCTGGGCTGTGCTCCAGAAAAATCGGCCGAACAGTCCTCTCAGGCAGACACAAATGCTAGCAAGCCGGCGGACGGCATCGCATCCGAAGCTGGGGGACCCTCCACAGCTAAGTCAGCAGCCAACTCTACTAATGCGCCGAGTATGGATGAGCCCGGCACCAATGGCGCCAAGGCCGCTCAAGGTCCGATCACGGTTAACCCTGAAGGATTTGTGACACTTGGCACTGTGCCAGCGCCAGTTGAACCAGCGCCAACTAAGCCGGCTGTGACTGAGCCAGCTTCGGCAGAGCCTAGCGCGTTGACACGGGCACCGGAGGTTGACAAAGCGGCTACGCGGTCGGCGGGTAATGCTTCGAGCACAGAGGCAAAGGCGAAGGACAGCCGACCACCAGCGCCTGAATCCGGCCTGGCGACGTTTGACGAAAAGAACCAGCAGATTGCAGTGGATTGGCCTAAGCCGCAGGCGGTACTGTTTCTTACCGGCCAACAGCATGGTTACATCGAGCCCTGCGGTTGCACTGGCCTGGAAAATCAAAAGGGCGGTTTGAATCGTCGCGATACGCTGATGACACAACTGCGGGAGCGTGGCTGGGATCTGGTGCCCATGGACGTCGGCAACTTTGAACGACGCACGGGGCAGCAAGCAGAAATCAAATTCCAAACGACCGTCGAAGCTCTCAATCAAATGCAGTATCGTGCGGCCACGCTCGGGGTGGATGACCTGAAGTTATCCAGTACCCATTTGATGGCACTGACTGCTTCGGAAGGCAAGACGCAGACTCCGTTTATTTCAGCCAACGCGTATATCGTGCTGGAAGAGTTCATGCCCAAGTCGAGGATCATTGAAGTCGGCGGTCGCAAGATCGGTGTTACGGCTGTGCTGGGCGATGGGCACATTGCGGAGTTAAAGGATTACACCGATGTTATCACAGCCCCGGCAGCCCAATCGCTGCGAAAGGTGCTCGAAGAATTGAAGGCGCAAAAGTGTGATTACCTGGTATTGCTAGCGCATGCTTCGTTGGAAGAGTCGCAACAGTTGGCGCGCGACGTACCGGGATTCGACCTGGTGGTTAGTGCTGGTGGTTTTCCTGAGCCACAGTATCAATTGGAAGAGATCGAAGGCAGTACTACCAAGTTAACTCAGGTAGGTGCCAAAGGTATGTTCAGTGTGTTGGTCGGTCTTTATCCCGACAAGGATGTGCCGGTGCGTTATCAACGGGTGGCGTTGAGTTCGCAGTTCGCGGACTCTCCTCGCATGCTGAAGCGATTTGGTGAGTATCAAAAGCGATTGGAGAGCTTGGGCTTTGATGGTTTGAAAGTGCCAGTGCAAGCGTTAGAGGATGATCTCAAATTTGTCGGCAGTGAGAGCTGTGGTGATTGTCATTCCAAGGCCTATCAGGTTTGGAAGGACAGCGAACACTTCACGGCCACTGAATCATTGGTTAATCCGCCCAATAGTCGCAGCATGATTCCGCGGCACTTCGATCCTGAGTGCTTAAGTTGCCACGTGACTGGCTGGAACCCACAAAAGTATTACCCGTATTCATCGGGTTTCGCTTCCTTGGAGAAAACACCATCACTGACCGGTAACGGTTGTGAAAATTGCCACGGGGCCGGATCGGCGCACGTAGCAGCGGAAAACGGAGACATACAGGCCGATGACGCCTTGCTGAAAACGCTGCGTGAGAAGATGCGTTTGCCGCTGGCCGAAGCACGCGATCATTGTGCGCGTTGTCACGATCAAGACAACAGCCCCGATTTCCAGCACGAAGGCGCCTTTGAAGAATACTGGCAACAAATCGCCCATCCAGGCAAAGATTAAAACGCTGAGGTATTAATTCACCGTCGTGTCTCCTGGCGCGGCGTGTTCCGTGGCAAACCACATTTCAAACCGAGCACCACCCAGATCGCTGCGGGTAACCTCCAGTCGTCCATGGTGTTCTTGCACGATGCCGTAGGCGATCGACAAGCCCAGACCAGTGCCTTCGCCGACATCTTTGGTCGTAAAGAATGGTTCGAATATTCGTTCGTGCAAGTCGTCAGGCACTCCCTGCCCAGAATCTTCAATGCTAACTCGTAACCAGGCTGTCTGGGCGGCGGAAGCCAATTCAGTGTCCGATTCACGCACTGTGCCAGTCTCAGGCACAGAGTCAATCGTCAATCGCACTTGTCCCGCTGTGGGCGTGGCTTGGATTGCATTGACAATCAAGTTCGTAAGGACTTGCTGGATCTGGGCTTCGTCGATCGTGCAAATAGTGGCCAGCCCAGGTGCAGGGCGAATGAGTTCCAGTCGGATACTCTTCTTTTCGGCCATCGTACTCAGTAGGCTCAGCGTGCGATCGACCAACATGGTCAAATCGCAGGGGCTGGTATGCGGTCGGCGTTGTCTGGCGAAATCGAGCATACGTTGAACGATACTCGTGATGCGATCGGCTTCGGCTTTGATGGTCTGAGCGCTTGAGGTTATCTCTTCGGCTGGCAATCGACCGGAGGCAATCAGGGCGGCGCGACCGGCCACGACGTTCAGCGGTGTGCCCAGTTCATGCGCGATGCCTGCCGCCATACGACCTAACGTACCCAGTCGGTCCGCATGACGCAGTTGTTGCAAGGCTTGCACACGTTCCTGCGTCTCGCGGCCGATGGTGGCCTGTTGTTCTGCCAAGCGTACGCTCATGGCGTTGAGCGCTTGAGCGAGTTGGTCCAGTTCATCACCGCTGCGCAGTTCTGTGCGCGCAGAAAAGTCACCGCGACCAATCTGCTGAGTATGCGCGATCAAGGCATGCAGAGGTTGAGCCACCCAGCGTACACCGGCCACATAGGCCAGGGCCAGTCCCAGCAAAGCCGAGGCGCTCATGGCCATGACTGTGCCAACGACAAGTTGTCGGGTTTGTTCGTCAAGGGCGGCCAGTGATTGTGTTAGCTCCAGTGCGCCCAACTCTCCATTCCAACTTTCGATTGGCATGTAAGTATGCAGATTGCGGCTACCTGAATCGTCGATGGCGACCCGAGAAAAAATTTGACCGCGGCGGAGCACAGGCCAGACATCGCGAGGTACGCGTGGTTGCAGTTGTCGATCTACTTCGTCGCTGAAGAGCACGAACTCAATAACCAGAGGTTGATTGGTCTCTTCTACCCAATCGTGCAGGGCTCGGTTAACGCCGCGCGGTCCGGCGGCGCGCCAGGCCGTCGCCAATCGCTCCTGGATCTCGTCGGCCAGTTGAGCCGCCAGGCTATGTTGTCGCTCTTCCAAACTGGCGTACGCCGAGCGTACCGTAAGCGTGCCCGCAATGGCGGTGACCACCACGACAACCAGCACCAGCAATAGCAGAATCTTACCAGTGAGCTTCATCACGTTTCCTTCGAACGCCAGGCCCGCACGGCGACATATCTGAACTGGGGAATTTTGCCCCAGGCTGGGGTAAAATTCCCCTACGCTTTTGGTGCAGTCTTGGCCATTGGCCAATCCAACATCGCTGATTTCTCTGGCTTTTTCAGCAATAGTGCTTGCAAAAAGCGAATTTCATGCCCTTGGCATAGTTCGTGCGATAGTGAGGATCCGTAGTTAGGATCCATCGTCCAATCAAATCAGATTCACCACCTTAATGGAAGAGGCATACCATGTCCAAGAAGTTTATGCTCCGCCGAATGATCGCCAGTTCCGCTTTGGCCGGCGTGGTCGGCCTAGGTGCGGCCATGTCCTATGTGTATGGCGACGCAGGCATTAACGCCACGCCCGTGGTTTACAAAACCAGCGCCGCTCCCGACGTCTCACCCGAGGAAGCCAAGCGCGCGGTCGCATCTGCAAAAGATCTGTCCACAGCTTTCCGCGTGGCCGCCGACAAAGTGTTACCTTCGGTGGTGACGATCGAGACCAAAACGAAAACAAACAACCTCAAGCAACAGGCCAATCGCCGTGGCCGCAATGCCCAGCCCAGTAACCCCTTTGAAGGCACGCCCTTCGAAGACATGTTCCGCGGCTTTGCAGCTCCGGAGGGCTTGGGTGACGAAGGCTCCAATGGCGTACCATTTCAGTTTGGTGGTCCACGCTCTACACCTCGCGAAGGACTTGGGTCGGGAGTCATCTTTGATCGGTCTGGCTTGATCATGACCAACAATCACGTCGTAGCCGGCGGCGATAATGTCGAGGTGCTCGTACGTCTATGGGATGGACGAGAGTTCAAAGCCGACAAGGTGTGGACGGATCCCAAGACGGATATCGCCATCCTCAAGATTGAGGACGCCGACGATTTGGTCGTCGCACCGATGGCCGACAGCGATCAAGTTGCGGTTGGTGATTGGGTTTTGGCCTTGGGTCAACCCTTCGGTTTGGAAAGCACGGTAACGGCTGGCATCGTCAGCGCCACCCATCGCGGTGTCGGAATCAATGCGCGCGAAAGCTTCTTGCAAACCGACGCGGCCATTAACCCTGGCAACAGCGGCGGCCCGCTGGTGAACCTAGATGGTCAAATCATCGGCATCAACACGGCCATCTCGTCTCGGGGCGGTGGCAACGATGGTGTAGGTTTTGCCGTCCCCATTAACTTGGCGCGTTGGGTTGGAGATCAACTGGTCAAGAACGGTGAAGTACGTCGGGCTTACTTGGGTGTCGGCATTCAACCAGTCAATGCCACACTGGCTAAACAGTTTAATGTCAAGCCGCGCGAAGGCGTGGTTGTGACGGATGTTTATCCAGACACGCCGGCAGATAAGGCGGGCTTGAAGTCCGGTGACGTGATCCGCACGTTTGCGGGCGTCAAAGTAGATAGCCCACGCGAACTACAATTGTTGGTCGAACGGGCTGAACCGGGACGTCCACATACTAT
>JADLDX010001025.1 GCA_020846515.1 Pirellulaceae bacterium | reverse complement strand
TCTCGTGGGCAATCCTAATACTGGCAAAAGCACGCTCTTCAGTGCCCTGTGCGGCATTCCTACGCGCATCGGAAATTACCCAGGTGTCACGGTCGAAGAGAAGTTTGGTCAATACAAAGACGAAGTAGGCGAAGTCGTCATCATTGACTTGCCCGGCACCTATTCGCTCTCTGCCCGTACGCCGGATGAATTTGTCTCGGTAGATATATTGTTGGGCCGACGGGCGGGACCAGCTCTGGATGCGGTCATCGTCATCGCCGACGCCACGAACCTGGAACGCAATCTGTACCTGTTCACCCAAGTACGACAGCTCGGATTGCCCACGGTGCTGGTTCTCAATATGTGGGATCGCGTCGTGGACGGTGAAGTCGAAATCGACGTGCCCATCTTGGCTAGCAACTTAGGTGTCGAAGTGGTCACGGCTTCGGCTAGTCGCCATGAAGGCGTCAGTTCTGTCAAACAAGCCGTGCGCAAAGTGCTCTCTGGCAACCCATCGGCTTGCCCTCCCATATTGCCGGCCGAATTTGTGAGCGAGCGCGACAAGCTGCGAGAATGGCTAGCCGCCCGCGTAGGTGCCAGTGGTGGAACGATGAAGCCGATCCATGACTTCATCATCGAACGCATGCTGCTAGATGTGGGTGGTGAAGCCGAAACAGAATATGCCCAGCGTCCCGAACTGGTTGGCTTGACCGAACAA
The DNA here is from genome assembly GCA_020846515.1 of Pirellulaceae bacterium. Lineage (GTDB taxonomy): Bacteria > Planctomycetota > Planctomycetia > Pirellulales > Pirellulaceae > Aureliella. The sequence continues at coordinate 9,531 of JADLDX010001025.1, read as the reverse complement.
CTGCAAATCGCCAGGGCCCAGTTGGCCAGCGCCGGCTTGCGAGTACCAGCGGTGTAAACCAAAGCGCGTTACGCTTGGATCCGCCAGCAGTTGACCAATTGCATGGTCCGCTACGAACGAACGGAAAGCACGACCAGCGATCGCATCGATCGCGTGCTCACGCATCGATGGTGGGGGCTGATTTGTTTTGGCCTGATCATGTTCGTGATCTTTCAAAGCATTTACAGCTTTGCCACTGTATTTATGGATGCCATAGAAACGGGGCAACACTGGCTGGTCCAAATCGTGATCAGCGCGTTGCCACCCGGAGCGCTGCGCAGTTTGCTGTGCGACGGCCTCATCGGAGGCGTCGGTTCGGTCTTGGTTTTCCTGCCTCAAATTCTGATTTTGTTCTTGTTCATCGGTGTGCTGGAAGATTGCGGCTACATGTCGCGCGCCGCCTTTGTCATGGACAAGATGATGACCAAACTGGGGCTCAGCGGCAAATCATTCTTGCCATTGATGTCTTCGTATGCGTGTGCGATTCCAGGCATCATGGCCACGCGGGTGATTGAGAACTGGCGCGATCGCATGGTCACGATCTTGATTGCACCGCTGATGAGTTGCTCGGCGCGATTGCCGGTTTACATCCTGCTCACGCGTGCGTTTGTACCGGACATCGGTTGGCTGGGTGGCCTGATCAGTCTCCAAGCGCTAGTGCTGCTGGGCATGCATCTGGTGGGACTAGTCGTCGCCATACCCATCGCTTGGTTCCTGAAGAAGACTTTCTTTCGCGGTCCCACACCCGCGTTCGTGATGGAGTTACCCAGTTACAAATGGCCATCCATAAGCGTGGTGGCGCATCGCGTCTGGGAACGGGGCCAGGCCTTTGTGTTGCGGGCCGGGAGTCTGATCTTCCTGATGTCGATCCTCATCTGGGCGGCGGGATATTTTCCAGGAGACCATCGACCGCTGGATCAAGTCACACTGCAACTGGAACAGTTGCCTGAAGACGCGGCCACTGAGCAGGTGGATACATTGATGGCTCAGCAGCGCCAGTTGGGCGCGCAGTTGATCGAGCACAGCTTTTTAGGACGCACCGGTATGGCCATCGAGCCGCTCGTGCGACCATTGGGTTGGGATTGGAAGATCGGCGTGGGCGTGTTGGCATCGTTTCCAGCGCGTGAAGTCATCGTGGCAACTCTGGGTACCATCTATTCGCTTGGCGGCGACGTGGACGAAGAGGACGACGGTTTGCGAGAGGCGTTGCGAGAAGCCAAGTGGCCCGATGGTCGCCCGATCTACACCCTGCCCGTCGCCCTATCGATCATGGTCTTTTTCGCCCTGTGTGCCCAGTGCGCGGCCACGCTGATGATTATTCGCCGCGAGACTAATTCGTGGTGGTGGCCTATATTTACTTTTGTGTACATGACCACGCTGGCCTATGTGGCCGCTTGGGTCGTGTATCAAGTCGGTTCGATGTGGTGAACCAGCTAGTCCACTGAACGTGTATTGGGGACGTGCTAAGCAATGAACACCGATGGGCAAACCCTGATCGCTCTGCTCTGCGTGGCCGCCGCAGCCATCGAATTGGCTCGACGTACGCACGGCTGGCTCCGCGGTAGTCGTCAGTCGGCCTGCAGTAGTTGCCCGGCTCGAGCCAGTTCGCCCGTGGTATCGCTCTCATCCATCCAAGTTTCGTCCAGCCTGGCCTCGCGCGAGCCAGAGTCACGGCACAGCCTGGTACAGTCAGACGCCCGGGCGCCCGGCAACTAATGGCACTTGCTTTGTAGCGTAACGGCGCGAGCCGTACGGTAATGAACTAGAGATTCCGGTGAAGAACCGGACGGCTTGCGCCGTACCGCTAAAAAGCAGGCGTAAAGTAAGCGGCGTTGGACCGGCAACAGCGGGCGAACGCCCTGAGCGTTCCTCGGCAACGATGTCTTCCCGGCACTGTGTCTTGCATGCACTGCGTCTTGCATGCCACTGTATTCGGGCGATTAGGTTTGTGTGGTTGCGTGGGAGATTGATCTGATGACCCAACACGTTCGGTTCCGCCACCACCAATTCTTCGCCTCGTTCTTCGCCGGCCTGGTCATGCTCACGCTATTGGTGGCCAGTCCAATACCCGCTCACGCGCAGGCCCGACGACCGGGTCCCAAGCCAGCCGCCGGCAAACCCGCCAGTAAAACCTTGTGCGTGGATGTCGCCACGTTTCGCCAAGGCAAACCGGCTCGCGGCTTGATCGTTTACGGTTCAGCCGTCACCAAAGGTGCCGACCAGACGCTGCTCATGGCGGTCGAACGTGAACAACTGCGCACCGATAATCCGACCTTATTTGAGCGGGCGGCAAAGTCGGAGCGTGAGCAAGCCATCTCGGCTTGGGGCGAACTAGAAACGCGTCTGCTGGTCGAGCTGAAGTCCGATGAACTAGAACTACCTCTCAAGGCACTTTATGAACAAGAATTAGCCCGCGCCACAGCGGCACTGGCAGATCTCCGTGACCGGCCGGACGCCCCGCTGGATTCTCGATTCATGTGGCTGTCGTTCACAGCCAAAGAGTGCAGCCAGTTGCAACGCGCCGCACCCGAGGCGCAGCGCGTGGCCGTCTGGGCTTGGAGCGAACGGCTGAGCCAGGTGACCACCCGCGATCGAGCCGATTTAGAAGCCGAATTGGTCGCTGCCAATATCGACACCCAGCTTAAGCCACCGGACTTGTCAAAAGAGCTGCCGCCACGGAGACAAACTGACCAGCAATGGGCGTCGCGCTTAGCCGTGGTTCGCTACACACTGCAGGGCGGCCTCGACTTTCAAGGATCGGCCGGAGCTTTTTTTCGCGTGGGAGCTGGGCAAGCCGGCCAGGGAGTGGATGTGGCACCCCTGCTAGAAAAAATGATGTCAGGTCAACTCAACACTCTGCTAAAAGAGCTCGACCCCACTGCCCAGCGTCCTAACGGTCCGGCTGCCGATCAATGGTTTCAGCCCATGGTATCCGAGGTCGAGACGCTGGGTCGGCGCGAATTCAGGGCCACTCGTTTGGATCCGGATCCCACTGGCCAGGCGGCCAGCGTGGAAACAGCGTTCATTGCCAAGCTGCCTGAGAAGGGATGGCAGATCGTATGGCAATTTCGAGAGACGCGCCGAACGAGCGACGTGGCCGCCGAGGCCCAGCAGCAAATCAGCCAGGATTCTCAAGTTCAAGCGGCCCTGGGTTTATTGTCAGCCCTGGGGGCTGGCGCTGAGGCCGAAGTAAAGAAAGCTGTGCGATTTGGAGCTGCCACCATGTCGGCACAGAAAGCCGCTGATCGCGCGTTCTTCGAGTTTCGCGATCGCTATGCGCAGCGATTGGACGGTCCACCGTTTTAGCTTGGGGTCGAAGGTAGCCTCGAAACAGGACGGCACGGGCTAAGGCCCGTGCCGTCGTCATTTCAATCAGATCGCCTGGTGAGTTTCCAACTCGCGAGCCAGTCGCTTACGGGCGACGTGCAGTCGTCGCTTGATCGTCCCGATCGGGGCCGCGAAGCCCGCGCTCATTTCGATCAACGATTGTCCGCCGATGTAGAACGCCTCCAGCGTTTCTCGGTCGAGCTGGCCCAGTTTATCCAGGCCGGCTTGAACCTGCTCACGAGTTTCCATTCCCAGCACTTCATCCAGCGGCGTAACTTCCGAGACATGGATCATCTCCAGCAACTCGTTCTCAGCCGCGTAGGTCGCGTGCCGTCGGGTCGAACGGTTGTAAGCCATTCGACGCACGATCTGTCGCAACCAGCCCCCGAAAGCCTCCAGCACTCGTAGCTGGTCCAGGCGAGCGAAAGCGTGGATGAACACATCCTGCACCAGTTCCTCAGCTTCGTCCCGATTGTTCAGCAACCGACAAGCCAGGGCGATGCACGACGCTTGGTACCGTTCGTACAGCGCACCTTGAGCCTCCTGGTTGCCAGCTTGCGCTTCCCGGACCAGTTCGGCCACGGTGCAATTGGTAACATCCAGCAGTAATTCATTGGCAACCATTATTGACATCTCTCTCGGTGATGCGAAGCGAGACTGGACAGGCCGCGACTTGCCTACTGCGAGCCCTATGCGCTGTCCGAGTCGGTGGATCCGAGTGGACGGCCATGTGGACCGAGCGATCAATCGCAACCGTTAGGTCTGCTTCTGTCTGAACTGTGCTTACAAGTCGCTTTCAAGTCATTGGGTAGCGGAGAGAGACGACTGCCTTTGGGTGACTGAACCGGGTAACTTGGCTAAGCGGCTGCCAAAAATTTCTTTGGCAGATTCGTCGTAGCGTTGCCAGTGATCTGGCGGTAGGTACACGGTGCCCTGAACTGCTGACAGTTATTGGGCGTCACCGACTGAATGTTCAGTCATGGGACAGGTTCGCGTTTCTCTTCGCGTTTGGCTGAGTGATCTGGCATCCGGTACAGCCGCTTTTTGGGAGGCGACTGGAGCGATGTTCGTATCAACTCGATTTCATTGCCGGGGGCTAAGTTTTGTTAGCCCTTTTGGGCAACCCTGGCTATCGCCGCGTAAGCGGGACAAAGGGCATAAGCTGGCTGCGCTGTGCGTTTTAAACACGCGTTTTGCCACAACTGCCGGACAACATTGGTCATGTTGTCAAAACTGTTGGGCAAACTCGGCGAGCAGGGCATACCGAATCTCATGCCTGTGTCATCGCTGAGCAGTGGATTCCTGCTCGGCTGATTCCCTAGGCGTTGATACGTGCGCTCTTGCTCGCGAGCAACCATTGGCTCGTGCCAATTGAAATGACGTTCACGCATACTCGTGTGATGGAGGAGCGTGCGCAGGGCCACGCCAGCAGTTACCAAACAATCGTTCGCTTGCGCGACGATGGTGGAGACCGAGCTGGAAATGACTGACTTACGCATGTTTTCCTCCCTCACACCTTTCCGGGGCGTGAACTGAGAGAGATGTGGAAAGATCGTTTTCGCTTTCGGCAAGCTTTACCTAATCGGTAACCATCGCTCAGGATGGAAACCCGATCGATAGAAAGCATTGCCGACAGCACATTATGTTCGCACCTAATCATACCGTATCGACCATCCGAGGACAAATTTATTGTCCTTTTAGGTCGACTGGGTATGACGCTTAGACACGTTACAATCGGCTGGGTTCGCAGAGAAGCCGAAATTTTTTGAAATCAAACGACCGCGCTGGCGTCGATCTTGTAGCGTAACGGCGCAAGCCGTACGGTGAGTTTCCTAGCCAATCAACGTCGGTACCGGACGGCTCGCGCCGTGCCGCTTCTAATCAGGCAGGTCGGTCGCGCAAGACTATTTCACTTGCCCGCCGGCCGCAGTCGCGATCGCTTGCGGATCATCGATCACCAAATAGTGGCCATGGTCGGCCGTCAGATACACGGCCGTGTCTGCCCAACCGCCGTGGGTCTCAATCCACTGCGTCACAGCAGCAAAGGCATCGTCGCCAGCATGCAGGGCGCCGATGGAATTGTCCAGGTTGTTCGAGTGATTGGCCCAATCGACGTCGCCGGCTTCGACCATCAACCACCAACGATCCGAGCGTGCCTGAAGCACATCAACAGCGGCGATCGTCATATCCGCCAGCTTGGGATTCTCGCGCACGTCCGCCGCCGTATACACTTCGGCTTGATCTGGCTTGCCACCATTCCCCACGCCAGAAACCGGATCATAGCCGCCATCGGCTGTTTGAAATGGTAAGTGTCCACCTTTGACACCGAAGTAGCCGAACAGCCGTTGCTTGCGTTGCACGGCCGCCTCCACTCCTTGACGCAAGATGGCCGTGCCAAGTTGGCCAGCCGTACGCTGGGCGATCACGTACTTGCCACCTTGAGCGGCATCGATCTTCTGCAAATCTGCGGCAGCCAGATAGCGATTGCCCGGCACAAAATTCTTACCTTGCGCGCCGTCTGCTTGCTTTTCTTCACCCCAGCCGCAGCCAATCAAGACGTCTACGCCCGGAAGGCCACCGGGATGGTACACCGATGGCACGCCAATCAAGTCGCGGGTCAGATCTTGGTAGTCATCGCGATGGACATTGCTAGCATACGCGGCGGCTGGCGTGGCGTGTGAGATCGGGACACTGGTCACGACGCCGACGGCATAGCCCTGCTCTTGCAAGGTCCGGGCGATCGAGACCGCTTCGCGGCCAGAAAAATCGACATTAATCGCATCGTTATAGGTCTTGATACCACAAGTCAGCGAGGTGGCCGACGAGGCTGAATCGGTATAGGCGTGCAGCGGTTCATCGCCCGTGGCGATCAGGTACTTGGCATCGGTAGCGTTGCTCCAAGGGAACTGACCAGCCCGGTTGGGGTCGAAGCCGCCGGGAATTTTGCCCCCGACCGTTGTCACTCGCTGATCGTCCACGTTGACCGACGTGCCTTCGTTGTGGGGACTGGTCACGAAGTAACCATAATCGGTTGGCGCGCCGCGATAGTCTTGAAAGTTCAAGCCCGTACCGCGTCCCTCGGTATAGGCCACGCGTTTGGATTTAGCGATCGCCGCCGCCCAGGTCGTTTGCCAATCCGTGCCATCGAACACGAACAGAATGATGCGTTTTTTGCCAGCTTCCGCCGCGCTCTTCTGCAAACGATAGACGTCGGTCTGATCGAGGTAATCGGCTTGAGGATTGTGCGTTGCCTTGGGCAGGACACCATACAATTTTTCGATTTTAGTGGCGTCGCGATAAACAGCCTCCGACCCGCGTACGCGATCGAGTGAATCGCCAAAAACATAGAGCGGGATCAGACGATTGGAGTGCGTTTTCCAGGTTGAATACTTGGCTGGATCCGGGCCCCAGTGCGCCCAAGGCGCGGCATTGGCCAACACGGCTTGCTGCTGCATGGCCGCGATCGGATCCAGTTTGCGATTGGGATCGATTGGCGACTGAACCGGTTTATTGGCTTTTGCATCAGCGTTTTTGGCTGGCGACTTCTTGGCCGTGGAGTTTTTGCTTCCAGCCGCTTTTGTCTCAGCGGCTTTGGCTTTGGTACGAGTCGCTTTGTCCTTCGCCGTTTTTTCCTGAGTAGCTTTCTCTTGAGTAACTGTCTCTTGAGTAACTGTCTCTTGAGCGAGGGCTTTGGAGACAGCCAAGGGGGACAAGCAAATGATGGACAGCAGTCCAGCCAGAGCGCCAGTGGACAGGCGAGAACCGAAGAAGTGCATCAGAAATGGCTCGTTAGGATTGGGAGCGGATGTAGAAGATGGCGGCAGCAGAAGCAGAAATAGAATACTAGACCGAACTTCTGCGGAACTCAACCGACCCTCATTATGGAATGGATGAACTTGGGAGGCCGACAATCATTCCCTGATTGACCCTCACTTCGGATTGTCAGCGGCCGCAGGTCGTATCTAAAATGTGTGTCCATCGTCCTGTCCTTCCGTGACTGCGCCAGTCGGCCGGTCTCCTATACCCAGAACTGCTCAAACTATGTTCGAATCGCTCCAAGAAGGTCTGCAATCAGCCTTTAAGACCTTGCGCGGCAAAGGCAAATTGACCGAAGCGAACATGCGCGACGGCTTGCAGTTGGTCGAGCAGGCCATGCTGGAGGCCGACGTCAGCTACACGGTGATTCGCGCGTTCATGGACAGCGTCACCGAAAAGGCTCTCGGCCAAAAAGTGCTCCTGTCGCTTAAGCCACAGGAAGAACTGATCCGCATTGTCTACGATGAATTGGTCACCATTCTGGGTCCCGTCGATGTTGTCATTCCCTTGAAAAAGGACGACATTACCATCCTGATGCTGTGCGGATTGCAGGGGGCTGGTAAGACGACCACCTGTGGAAAGCTGGCCCAGCTACTCAAAGAACAAAAGATCAAGCCCTTCCTGGTGGCGGCCGACTTGCAGCGTCCGGCGGCTATCGAACAATTGCACGTCATCGGGCGACAATTAGATGTGCCGGTATACAGCCAGACCGGAGCCGCCGATCCCGTCCAGGTGTGCCGTGACGGCGTGGCCCAAGCCAAGGCGGCAGGTGCCTCGGTCGTGGTTTTGGACACCGCCGGTCGCTTGGCCATCGACCAGGAGTTGATGAACCAGCTCAAAGACATCGATCGACGGCTGAACCCAGACCAGATTTACCTGGTGGTCGACGGTATGACCGGTCAGGACGCGGTCAATTCGGCGTCAGCCTTTAACGAGGCGCTGGATCTCGACGGCGTCATCATGACCAAGCTGGACGGTGATGCGCGTGGCGGCGCGCTGCTGAGCGTCAAGCATGTCACGCAAGTGCCTATCAAATTTATCGGTACGGGCGAGCACCTGGATGCCCTCGAGCCGTTTCGTCCGGAAGGGATGGCCAGCCGGATTTTGGAGATGGGCGACATCGTCGCCATGGCCCGCGAGGCGCATCGCATCATCGACGACAAGGAGCGTGAGGAGCTAGAAGCCCGCATGGCGGCCGGCCAATTCACGCTGGATGACTTCAAAGGCCTGCTGGAAAAAATTGCCAAACCAGGCCTAATGCAAAAAATGCTCGCACTCATGCCGGGCATGGGCGATTTTCGCAAGATGCTCGAAGGCAGCAATTCTGACGGCGAAATGCAAAAAATGATCGGGGTCATCAACTCGATGACGCCTGGCGAACGCCGCAATCCGAAAATTATTGATACGCCGCGGAGAAATCGCATCGCCAAAGGGGCTGGAACACCGCCGGCCATGATTACGCAACTGATTAAACAGTTCGGAATTATGGCCCCGCTGATGCAGATGGCCACCGGCAAAGGCGCCGGTGACCGCATGGCCATGATGCAGCAGTTGCAGCAAAGCATGATGCAAGACCCAAGCATGGGGGGTTTGAAGCTCAAGGGCTCAACCGGCAAGCGTTTATCTCCCAAAGAACGCGAAAAAATGCAGCGCGATCGCGACAAACAACTGCGAAAGTTGAACAGAAAGAATAAATAAGCTGCCAAAATCGACTCGCCAAAGCCGCCCGCGTTCGCTAAACTATGCCTCCCTACTAGCGTGCGCGATTTAGTCGAGTCCCACGCGGCGAGCCCCCGATCATAGAACGATGATCCACCGGAGCTCGATCCATTGAACTAGACCATTAGTCATCGACTGAATACTCAACCAAAACTGTTCGCAGGAGATACGGCGTGGCCGTTAGAATTCGTCTAAAGAAAATGGGCCGCAAGGCTCGACCTTTCTACCGTCTTTGTGCCACCGATGTGCGCGCTCCCCGCGATGGCAAGGTCATCGAAGAGCTCGGACACTACGATCCGATGGTTGCCGATACCGACGCGCGCGCTCTCCTCAAAGGCGAACGCATCGATTATTGGCTGAGCGTTGGCGCTCAACCAAGCGAGGCAGCTCATACGCTCATCAAAAAGTATGGCACCAACGGCACGCACTTGGATAAACAAAAGGCGGCCATGGATCGCATCAAGAGCAAACGCCGCAACCAACCGCTGTCGGCTACCCCGACCGCCCCAGCCGAATAGTAACTCGTTTAGCAGCAAGACCGTTCAACGAAGCACGTAGCCGCGTCTCTCCGAGACGCGAGTCCTGAGCCTTTTGGTGAAATTCGCGAGTCTCGGAGAGACTCGCCTACGT
>JADLDX010001024.1 GCA_020846515.1 Pirellulaceae bacterium | reverse complement strand
ACGTGCCACAATCACGGTCAATCGGCATGGCCAATCAGTTGCGCTTTGCGGCGTGCCCGGGAGGTCGACGCAACTGCGGAGACACGTTTCCAACCGCCCGACCCTCCATGCCGGTTGGGTCCGCGCGAGCGCGTACCACACGTGCCACAATCACGGTCACGACATTTGCGGCGTGCCTCCAGAAGGTCGACGCGCTGGCCAGAACCTGGGTTCGCGGATATTATAGCCCCTTCACCGCACCACTTGAGGGCATTCATGATTCCGTTTTACATCGGTACGTACACAGCCGGTTCCAGCCAAGGCATCTATCGCGCGACTCTCGATCCAGCATCTGGTCAACTCCAAAATTTGGAACTGGCCGCTCACGTAGACAATCCAACGTTTTTGACGCTGCATCCCACTTTGCCAGTGCTGTACAGTTGCAGCGAAGTGCGTCGCGATGGCAAACGCGAGAACTCTCAGTTGATGGCATTTCGGATTGGTATGCATGGTCAATTGACCGCTATGGGCGGTCAGCCCAGTGGTGGTAGCGGCCCAAGTTATGTGGCCACCGATCGCACGGGGCGCGTCGCCTTGGTCGCCAACTATGGCAGCGGCAGCATTTCGTCCCTGCCCATAAGTGCTGACGGCGCGCTGGGCCCTTTCGCCACCAGCATTCAACATATAGGTCGGGGTGTTGACCCCGATCGCCAAGAGTCACCACACGCTCATTGCATTATGAGCGATCCAAGCAATCGTTTTGCATGCGCAGTGGATTTGGGGATTGATCAAGTCCTGGTCTATGCGCTGGATGTGGCTCGAGCCACTTTAGTGCCCAACCCTGCCGGTCATTTCCAGGCTCAACCCGGCACTGGTCCGCGTCACCTCGCCTTTCATCCGGACGGACAACATGCGTTCATCATAAACGAACTTGGCAACTCCTTGACGGCAGCGCGCTGGGATGCCGAGTCGGGAACGTTCACTGCACTGAACACAGTAAGTACGTTGCCCAACGGGGTTGCTGTTCACAATACGACGGCTGAAGTTCTCGTTCATCCTCAAGGCCGATTCGTCTATGGCTCAAATCGAGGTCACGATAGTCTGGCTATCTTCGAATTCAATACGGAGACAGGTAAGCTGAGCGCGCTGGGGCACGTCGGCAGCGGTGGTAAAACTCCTCGCAACTTTCGACTAGACCCTACGGGCAATTTTTTATTGGCAGCCAACCAGGACTCGGATTCGATCGTGGTGTTTCGAATCGATGACCAAACCGGCCAGTTAACTCAGTTGCATTCGTCCCTGCAAGTCGGTTCGCCCTGCTGCATCAAGTTCGCTGCGTGATTAGTTCTGCTGCGCAGCGGCCGAACTAACCCTCCCTTTGGGAGGGTCGAAAAAACAGGCGCTACTGCTGCCTGTTTTTTCGGGGAGGGTGCATGCGCCGCACAGGTGAGTTCGCGGCGAAGTGCTTCATGCTTTGGTTAGTACGGGAGGCCCCCTCCCCGGCTGAGCTGACGCCAGCCGACCCTCCCGCTGCTACGCAGCCGGAGGGTTAGTTCCGCTGCTGCGCAGCGGGAGTTTAGTCGCCCAGCATCCCTACCCGATAAGTCTCTGGATCGATCTGCTCAGTCAGAAACTGGTGGGTGAGGATGTAGCGTTGGAGTCGAGCCGTATCTTGATCGCGATGCTCCAAGCGGAAAGCGACGCGGTCCAACCGATAGTTGTCGTGTAGATCCGCCACTTTAACGCGACGCGCCACATCCGACTGCGCCAGCCGGAGCACGTACTCGTAATAGCTTTCGCTTGCACGATGGGTCAAGGCGTCGACAGCGGCGACAACCTCTTCACGAAAACCTAATTGCCGCAACGTGTCCAGCGTCACGTCTGTGTCTTCCACTACGTCGTGCAAGATGGCCGCTTGACGGGCCGTGTCGTCTTGATGGGGCAACATCACACGCAGGCAATGCAGGATGTACGGCTGCCCTGCCTTGTCTTGGATTCCCTTGAATTGTCGACAGGCCAGGGCCAACGCATCGTCAAGTGTAGCTGTGGACATAATAGGCGAGTGTCAAACGTCAGATGGCCAAAGGGGTCTTTGGAGATTATTCGGGTAAACGTACTGTAACACGCGTGCCTTGCCCAGGTTGGCTGTGCATCTCCAAGCGGCCACCCAGCGCGGTAATACGTTCGCGCAAGTGAAATAATCCAAAGGAAGTTTGGCTCGCCGCGCCGGCTTGGGAATCAAAGCCCACACCACAATCGGTAACCACCAGTACAATATCGCCATCGGCCGTCTCTCCGGCGACTTGGTCAGTCGTATCTCGCGGGGCGGCGCGCGTGAGTTGTAGACGAGCCTGAGTGACGCCAGCATGCTTGATGACGTTCAGCAGAAACTCGCGGGCCGCTTGGAACAGCAAGTCACGCGCTTCTTCGCTGCCCGGATTGGCCGACTGGTCAACTTCAACATCGACCAAGATATTGTGTTGATCTCTAATGTGCACAGCCAACCACTGGAGAGCGGTTGGCAATCCATGGGTCTGTAGAACCGGTGGCACCAACGCCACGGCCAGGGTACGGGTGGCATTGATGGCCATGTCCAACACAGTCACCACACCCACCAAACGTTTCTGGGCGTCGCGGTATTTGGCATCCGCTTGCAACGCTTCGACGCGCATCTTCGCACCCACCAACAACTGTTGTACGTGATCGTGCAAGATCTGAGCTAGTCGCCTGCGTTCACGTTCTTCTGCACGAGACAGTTCCAGCGCCAAGCGGCGCATCTCTCGACTACTCTGTTCGGCCAATTCAGCCGTGGCCCGAAGGCGCGCTTCACTGGCAACCAACTCTTGCGTTCGATCGCGAACGCGGTCTTCCAACTCGGCGTTCAACTGCTGCAATCGCTCTTCGCTTTCACGCAACGAATCTTCGATCAACTTTCGATGCGTGATGTCTAGCACAGTACCAAACAGTTCCACTGCTTGACGCTGTTCACCTCGGCCTGCATACAAGGTCATACCGTTGGCTGCTACCCAGCGAATGGATCCATCATCTTGGATCAGACGGTAATCGGTTGGCTTGTAGTAACCAGAACTATTGGGATTGAGCGCTGCGTTGACCGACTCAGCCGCCAACGGTCGGTCCTCGGGATGGATGCGCGCCATGACGACGGGCAGCGGTACCAGCTCCTCGTCGGACGACTCACCCCACACGCCACGCATGCGCGCGTCCATGCGAACTTCCTTCGTGGCAGGATTCAAGCTCCAGAATCCCATGCGCGTGATGTCCAGCGCCAGCGACATCTGCCGTTCGTTCTTGATCAGCTTTTGCTCAGCCGTCTTGCGTTCGGTGATGTCAACATTCATACCGACCCATTTGGTGGGCTGGCCACGCGAATCCAAAATAGGTGCCGCATGCGCTTGAGTCCAACGCCAGACCTGATTCTGGCACTTCAGTCGATACTCACAGCTAAAGAGTTGTTTGTGATGGATACAAGCTTGCCATTGCTGAGCCACGACCTCGCGATCGTCGGGATGGACGGCCTCGATCCAAGGCACTTGGATGTTATCGACCTCAAGACCAGTTACAGCTTGCCAATTGGGCGATTGGACCACGGTACTACCGCTGACATCGGTCTCCCAAACTACCAGCGCGATGCCTTCCACCAGAGCCCGAAAACGCTGCTCGCTCTCCCGAAGCGCCTCAGCAATTGCCCGCTTGCCTGCAGATTTGTCCATGAATGTTAAGGGGTCAGCCCCCTTTTTCGGTTAGGCTATTACTAGAGTGGACTCGCGGATGCGTTCGTAGCCACCGCTGCCAAGCGGTGGAAAAACACCTGAAACGCTTCCACCGTCGGGCGGCAGTGGCTACGGCGAGATTGCACCCTTTTACTTTGGTATCTATTACAGGCGTCGATCTTAATGTGGGCTGAAAACCGTGGGCTAGCGCCCTGCGGCTAATCAGCCGCAAGCGAGCTAGCGCCCGGTTGGGCCATCAGCCGGCACGCGCTAGCGTCCGGTTTAGCCCGACTTAAGACCGACGCCCTATTACACACGGCTTCGGGCTGCCGGTGGCTAGTGTAACTAAAGCTTACAGACTTGTCATGCTAAAGCATGGGGGCAAATACTATTAAGGCCGAACATTCGTTTTAAGAGCGAGCAAGAAGGGCCTCCGATTGCGTCACGTGCCCCCAACCATTTGCATGGTCGACCTGGATCATCCGACTTCGTCGGCCCAAACAGGATTAGGTTTAAACGCAATACCGTTCAACGAAGCACGTAGCCGCGTCTCTCCGAGACGCGAGTCCTGAGCCTTTTGGTGAAATTCGCGAGTCTCGGAGAGACTCGCCTACGTGAAATCCGTGGTTCAAATTAGGATTCAGAAATCAGCCAGCTCATTACCGACGCAAATTTAGTAATTCATCAAATAATTGCTGAGTGGCTGTAATCACCCGCGCGTTGCTTCGATACTGAGTCGAAGCCAAGACCAGGTCTACCAGGTCACCACCAATGTCGGTGTTCGACAACTCAAGCGAACCGGCGACCACCGTACCAATTCCATTTTCTCCTGGACGACCTTCGATAGGTAAGCCAGTATTGATACCTTGGGCGTACATGTTCTGGCCGCGTTGTTCCAGGCCTTGTGGGTTGCTGAATCTGGCCAAACGAACTTGTCCCAAGTCGCGAGACACGCCGTTGCTGAACACACCGCGGACGGTGCCATCTTCACCAATGACGTAACTGGTCAATGTACCGGGAGGCGAGCCGTCTTGTCGCGATGCGGCCAGGCTGGCATCGGCTGTCGCCAAACCAGAGACTTTCGAAAAGTCGATCTCAAACTGCAAGGGCGATACGCTGGGCAAGCCACTGCGGTCAATCGCGACAGTTGTTTTCGTGGCTGCCACAAAGTTACCGTTGCCGTCAAACGTCAGCAGACCACTCCCGACCGATATACCTGATCCAGAGGCCGGCGAGTTATCAGCCGAGTCCGCGAACCAGCGATACACGGTGGCCGTATCATCGCGACTCTGCAAGACGGCCGTCACACGTGTTCGGATGGGCAGACCTAGCGTGTCATAAGTAATAAAGTCGGCGACGGCACTTTGCCCCTTGGCCGTTTGCACACTACCGAAAGACATGTTCGGCGTAGTAATAGCCCCCGTGGCTGATTTGATACGAAAACTGGTCAGGTCGATCGACACCGCGTTGTCTTCGCCATTGTTACTGACAAAGCGAATTTGACCGTTGCGACTATAGGCGCCCGGCAACAGTGTGCCGCTTTCACCAGCGATCTCGTTGACCGATCCGGGCATGGGATTGGCCGAATCCAGACTGTCTGTCTGGATGCCCATCGAATCCTCCATGAACGAAACCAAGTCTTGCACAGTACTGGTGGCGGTAATGTCAAACGTCTGGGTCTCCAGATTGCGGCCACCCTTGCGAGCATTAAAGGTCAACTCGCCGAGTGTAAACACATTGCTATAATCCAGTCCATCTCGTTTGAGGACATTCGTTAGCAGCGTGTTGCTGTCGATCTGAGGACCATCCAAGTCAGCTTTCTTATTACCAGTAACAGTCAAGTTGCTGATGTCTGAATCCGCTTTATTATCGGTGTAGTCCTGGCCGGGAGTGATCGTATCGACCAGGTAATACGAATTCTGATCCGCAGCCGTGTTGCGATAAATGCGAATCGAGTCATAGGCGGGGAACCCACCGCTCGGTGGAGGCACCGGTGGCGTCGGAAAGTTGGTCAAGTGGACTCGACCGTTGACGATGTTCTGAGGGCCCAGCAAAGCGGAAGGACGCGTTTCAGGTTCACCTGATTTGAAGTAGGTGATCATGTACGAGTAGTTGCCGTTGAGCGTAGAAGCGTCCAGCGTGCTACCACCGGCCACGCCTGTGTCGGTGTAACTTCCACCGGTCGCTACCGTTCCCACTCGCTTGAATTCTGTACCGCCTGCATCCGTACGATAGATCGCGATCTGCGAGTACTCGGTGCCCGCACTGGGCAAGTTGTTCAGCGTCACTGTGTTGTCGGGGAGACCGTTGCCCACGGGAACGGTCACCGAAATCGCATTGCTCGGTACGCTTTCTTTACCCGATGCATCGACGAACGCTATGCGATATTGGTACGTCGAACCTTCGACCAACGTACCGCCACCTTGATTGTTAGCCACGGTGACGGCGGCCGCACTGGCGTTGGTGGCCGCCGAGATATTGGTCGCCTTGACGTCCGGACGCGGGACGTTGCTGTCTCCCAGCACCACACTCTGAATGACTTCGGCGGTATCCGAGATATCACCGTTGGGCGTGAGCGTACCTTCCATAACCACACTTT
>JADLDX010001023.1 GCA_020846515.1 Pirellulaceae bacterium | reverse complement strand
CTGGATGCAAAGCGATCCGCTTTGATGCCCATGCGTTGGAGCATGGAGACGAACAGATTGGGTAGTGGGTAATTGCGATCGCGGTCAAACGCGAGATGTTGTCCGTGCTTAAACCCACCGCCCGCAACATCAGCGCTACTATTTGCGTGGAATCGGTTTCGAAAGCCAACTTGGCCATGTCATACATCAGCCTTGTCTTTGCAAGATACTCACGCGCGGGAAAAGTTCGAACATGATCGGTCGTCAGATGCGGGAGGAAGGTCGGTGAGCCAGCGATGATGCAATCCGAACGAAGCCACTTTGGGCTTCCCCCATATACCCAAAATCACTTAGCCACTCGCTCCACCACCCGACGACCGATCCCTAATGGCTTTTCAGTTTTGCGCTGCCTGTAACTTCTTGCCTCGGCGACGTGCCCGGGCGCGGCGGACGAAGGCGATTCCGAACGGAACGGCCAGGAAGGCCAGCGAACTGGGTTCGGGGACAGCAGTAATGTTCGCGGCCGTAAAGCTGCTCATTTGATTGAAGTTGGCGTTGGCTTCCGCTCGGAAGGTCGTGTTGGCCTGAAGATCATCCGTATTGGCAGTCAGATTGGCGGAGTTCTGTGCGAACAAAACGCTCAGGGGCGCCAGACCGTCATTGAGATTCGGCGTGTAAACCAGACGATTAACACCCAGCCGTTCGTTCCAGTACATGTAAAAGCCCGGGCGGTTACCGTCGGTGTTATTTGCGATTGCCTGCAGTGCTGTTCGCGCATTATAGGAGTTATCCCAGTTCGCAGGAAACCCGTTAGTGTCGTTGTTATCAAAGTTCCGTATGACGATGAAGTTGGCGTTGCTGGCGAATGTATTGGAGTTGTCCAGCGCCGTTCCGGCTAAACCAGGATCCCCACCTGGCGCATTGGCGAATACCAGCGGGCCGTTGATTTGAAACACACCTGTGTCGAGCAAAAATTGGTCAGTCGCTACGTTAAAGTTCTGACGGTTGTTGGCATTGGCGCCGCTCGTTATCAAGATACCGCCGTAGCAGGGGAGTGCACAGCAACCAAGCAGAAACGTGCAGGACCAAAGCTGGAAGGATAGGAATCGATTCAAAATAACGGCCTCCATAGAAGTATTAGATGAGAAGTCTTCGCAGTGCGCAATGAATATGCTTCGCTACTTCCGAATGTTGCGAAGCGGCCGCTTACTTGCACAAAATTCTCCGGAAAACCAAATTTCGGCTAAAGACCAACGGAAACGCAGCGTTTTGACGCGTTTCTCTCAGCAGTGTGCGTTTGCTTACGCACAGATGTCGTCCCGCCACTCCCGTCACTCGTAGCGGGGCTTGGTAGCCCATCGGCAACCGATCAACCGTCTTGGTCCCGAATCATTGGATGGCGGCAGGAGGTGAGATCGTATCGAGCAGCGATTCTGACAACGGCGACACCTCCACCATGTAGACACCGGCCAACTGCTTGAGACGGATCTTAAGTTTTCCGACCGTTGCCGGCTCGTCATTGACGAAAGGCTGACTGTCCACAAAGATCACGACTGGCTCTCCCTGGTGACGAAATAGAATTGCGGTGGTCTCGGAGGTCCAGCCACCCGGATAGGAGAGACCGAGCATCAGGCGATCACCGCGATCGTTGAGCGCCAGCGTTTGGCCGTGTCGATGTTGCATCGTTTCTTGAAACCGTTGTTGATCGTCGCACACGTAGTAGGGCTGAAAGCCTCGCGCGACCAGATCGCTGTAGACCGATGTTAATGGACGGCGATGGAAGACAATCTGTTGGTCTGGCTGAGGCATCAGTCGGGGCACGGCCAGGGCCACCAACACCATCGCCGCTAGCGCGCCCATGACGATCAACAGCGTGCGTCTGCTGGGAAGATCAACGTTTGTGGCTGGTATCTTGCGTCGCTTTGTCCGTGGTGAAACATGCGTTTCTTGGAAGTGACTCTGCAGTTCGGCAAGCTGGGCTGCTGGTACATGTTGAGGCGTGAACCAACTGATAAGGGCTTGCTCGATGCGCTTGTCCAAAAGCTTGTCCGCCGAGTCGAGGCCATCGTCATTCGGGTTGGGTGGATCAGTTTGATCGGATAGATTCATACCGCTGGTCCTCGATAATCACGCAGCAAATCTCGCAGCGTTTTTTTCGCGCGACTGACGTGGCTGGCCACCGTGCCGGACGGAACATCCAGCAATTGGGCGATCTCGTCCAGCGTAATATGCAACACGACGTTCAGCAGCAAACAGATGCGACTGATCTCGCTGAGCGACTGCAGTGCGCTGCGCAGCTGGTCATCGAAAGCTCCGTCAATGCCGTTAAAGGTCAGCGAACGTTGATCGAAGTCAACATGCTGGTCGTTAGACGTTCCGCTGGCCACGTCCGATTTCGCCTGGACAATCGCATCTGCCTCGATGAGTGAGACAGCTCGACGGAGTTTATTTTTTCGCCGAGCGTTGGCGGCGACATTGCGCACGATCGCGGTCATCCAACGGGCGAACTCCATCGCGCTCGAGTCCGCAGTACTTGGTGAGAATTGATCGATACGTTCAATGGCGATCATGGCCGCATGCTGAACAATATCCGATGCCTCGGACCGATCTTGAACCAGCGCAGCGGCGACCACCACCAACCTCGGGTAGGCGTTTAGGTATAAGTTCGAAAACGTCTCCGAGTCCAAATCTACTCCGATGGCTAATTAAGCCGACTTTGGCAAACCGTAACGCATATCGGCGTCGATCTTAATGAGGGCCGAAAACCGTGGGCTAGCGCCCTGCGGCTAATCCGAAAACCGCGGCTAACGCCGTGCGGCTAATCAGCCGGAACGTCGACACGTCCGATGTGCTTATGTAACAAGTCTTCGTTTTCCTTGCAAAGAATCCTTGCAAAGAATGCCCGTGCACTCCGCAACGGGGCTTTCCCGAGTCGCGGAGCGATTCGGCCACATGGTGCCCCGGCACAGCGTTCCATTTTACGCGACTGTC
Organism: Pirellulaceae bacterium; assembly: GCA_020846515.1. Lineage (GTDB taxonomy): Bacteria > Planctomycetota > Planctomycetia > Pirellulales > Pirellulaceae > Aureliella. Next base: position 8,680 of record JADLDX010001023.1, on the reverse strand, counting down.
GATATACTTTGGTATGGGCATCATCCAATTGGACAGGACTGGGCTGTTTGGCTCTAGCCACTGATTGCCCCTTATCCGCCCGCACGGCGTGGCTACGAAGGTTGCCAGCCCAACGTTTGTACTGTAACGTTGGGACCGGCGTTTCTGCAAAACATCTGGGGTTTCGTACAGCCAATGAGACTAATGTGCCCGCTCCCAATGTCGGGAAACGAAAATGCATCGGCGTAATGCATTCACGCTCATCGAATTGCTAACCGTAATGGTAATTGTCGGTTCGTTGGTTGCGCTATTGCTTCCGGCGGTTCAAGCAATTCGCGAGGCGGCCAGACGTATGGAATGCCAAAACAACCTCAAGCAGATTGGGTTGGCATTGCATAACCACGAAAGTGCGCAGCGTGAATATGTGGCGGGACGTTTAGGTTGTGATGCCTGGGGGGCCACCAATGCCCAGTCACCTTGTGCCGGAAACATCAACCTGGTCCAGCAGACCGGAGCCAGCGGCCTGGTGGACTTGCTACCGTATCTGGAACAAGATCCATTGCATGCTCAATTGAGCGTCGACGATGGAGGCCTGTGGAACAACGATACGAATGCGATTGGTTGGTATGTCAGCGACGCCAAGAAACGCGATGGTGTCCAAAGGCGTCCCAGCGTTTTTGTGTGCCCTTCAGATGTCTCATCGCCTGTGTCTGATGTCTACTTTCCCATTCGCGCGGCTACCGGATCTTATGCGTTTTCCAACGGTACGCTTGGGCCTGGCGATCTGAAGTGGCAAGTCAAGTACCGCAACACGGGTATGTTCGTGTATTTCGAAACGCGACGACCGTCGGATATCGTGGATGGACATTCCAACACGTTTGCCGTCGGCGAGGTGCGAGCGGCCGATAAATGGGAATCATCCAACATATGGACCTATGGTATTTCGCATGCTGATTGTTTGCGGAGCACCAAGAATCGAATCAACACATTGCCAGGCGCCGGGATCGTCGAAGACCGACAAAATTCCGCGTTCGGTTCCCTACACCCAGGCGGTGCACTCTTTTTGTACGCGGATGGTCACATACAGTTCGTGGATGAATCCATCGATATCGAGACCTACCGCAGGCTCTCAACCCTGCAAGATTGAACGGTACGGGACATTTGATGGTTTTTCGAGGCACGCTGAGGGCAGTTGTTTTTTGACGGCTTGCCAAGGCAGGCACGTGGACGCGTCCCATCAGTTGCTGAATTCGTGCTCGACCTTGATCGTCATCTCGTTGTCACGTCGCCGCAGGACAGCCTGCAGCACATGTTTGCCACTGTCCAACTCGGGTAAGCTGGCCAGGTGGAAATGGTCCTCAAACAGGCCGTTAGGACGGCGTTTGGACTTCAGTTCTGTCTCCAGAAGTTGATTGTCCAGGGTCAGTTTCATAAGTTCGTATATGGGTTCTTTTGCCAAACCTTGAGGCGTGTTGCGCCATGCACAACGCACGCGCACATTGATTTGGTCTTTGGCCTGCGGGGCAGGGCTACCAACTTCGAAAAGGTCGTCGGAACGAAGGACCTGAATGGAAACCGGTGGTCGCGAAACTTGTGGATTGTCCCACCATTGCCACTGGGCAGTATGTTGATGAACAAAATCGAGTACAGGTTGACTGCCACCGTGTACCCAGGTTTGTCCACGACTGATTGCGTCGTGACGCACGGCCACAATCCAGTTCTCTTTCAATGCCTTCAAGAAACCTTCCCAAGTTGGCTCGTGCGCGAGAAACAAAGTTCGAAAGCCTTCAGTCATATCAGCAAACCACCACGGCTCAGGACCATGCGCGTCTTGCAATGCGACGAACGGCAGTTGCATGCGATACCGCTTCAAAAATGGTTCGCTGTTGGTGAAGTCGGGGTTGCCAAAATGAAACGTGCTGATGGCTGCAAAGCCGCCGCGTTCGATGGAATCGTCCAACAACATCCGTACCAACGGTTCGTTCTCGCCAAATTGCCAAATCAAGCGACCTCCTCCCGACTCCAGAGCCCTTAGTCGTCGCTGCCGATATTCTTCCCAGGTCACGACGCCCTGTTTGGCTAGCGATGATCCAGTATCGGCGGCGAACGGTGCCACGATATCGCTGGTGTGACTGTACGTACCCATACCATGGATATGGACCCAAGTGCCGTACTCTTCATCTGAAGCAAAAAAGCGAACCGGGATCTGTTCGCGATCGGCCAGCTCCTGAGCACGGTGCACCCACTGCGGCTTGGCGTTCTTAGCGCCCCATAAATGAATCTTCAGGGACTTGGCCAGCAACACGGCCTCGCGCGGACTGCCCTGTCCGTGCGCTTCGATTTGCATACTGTAGACATTCAATCCATCGGGTAGTGGTCTCGACTGGCGTGAATTGTGCGGCGCGAGCCGTTTGTTATCCTTCACCAAGTCGTTCAAAGAATCCAAGGCGTCCAGTTGGTGAAGCGTGTCGAGCGCATAGTAGGTCGCCATTGGATTGCTGCACCATCCGGGGCGATCTCCGAAACCGTTGTCTTCATTAAACAAGCTATGTATGTAAGCGATACAAGCTGAGCGATTCTGTAGTTGTCCGCCCAGCAACTTTAATGAATTCACCGCAGCCCACGTGTAGGCTACATCATCAACAGCGCCAATTCTGGCCCCAGGTTGATAGGTGAAGCCTCCTCTCGGTAGCTGGCAGCGGTTTAGCCAAAAGATAGTTTCTTCGGCATCTTGGGGCAGCGATCGCATGGCGGCCTGGGCACGCAATCCCCACCACGTGTTCAGCACATGCCCGTCGCTGCCATCGCTCGCAGGGGTATTGTTAAAAGTTCCGTTTGCTCTACGGCTCTTCTCGAGATAGCGAGCGTACTGGTCGGGTATTTGTTCGCTAGTCTGGCCAAGCAACTGTCGGCAGACGATGGCTGAAACCTCTTGACTGAATACCGGGTATCCGTCCTGCTCGTACTGCTTCATATACTCAAGGGGTTTCTTCCATGCGAAGATCGTGTCTCGCAGCGTCCCTACGTTCTCCTTGAGCCACAGCAGGCTTTGCACCTGTTGGTAGCTAAAGATGCGATGCTCCTGTTCCAACGATTTCAATACCATTGGATGATGCGTGCGAACGTATTCAGCCAACTCAGCCGTCTTTGGTAACGACAGAGCGAGAATATGCGCACATCCGATCACTGCAAACGTTGGCGTCAGATGCGATCGCTGTTGGTCATCCCAACCATAGCCCCCATCATCACGCATCAATCCTTCGAGGTAATGTTCAACTCCTACTCTCCAATCGTTGCTGCTGGGCAATTGAGCCTGCGCTGGATGAGACTGTGAAAAAAGCAGTCCGGCGGCAGTCGATGAAGCCAGAAAACGCCGGCGACTGTGAGTCATTGTTGGGTATCCTGGTTCGATGTACATTTTTGGAAATGGCTGAGTGTCAGACAGTCGTCGTTCGCTCCGCGAACGATACGAGAACATATACCGTTCGCGGAGCGAGCGACAACTGACCTGCCGCCTTTTCACATACTACCATCTTGGGGTAGCTTCCACATTGACGGGTTCGATACTTGATATCGCTGGTTTTCTGCGAAAGACAAGGGACGGTGGTCGTTACATTTTTGCTCATGATATCGTAGACATTTACGAACCGAGCGGCCTGTTGTGTTAGAAGAAGCTGCTGTCCAACACAAGCAACTACGAAGTCGATGACAGGGCAGGGGACGTCGAAGATCTACATGACGCTGTCGAGTATCGCCGCATCGATCTACCCGAAGACTAACCCTCCCGCTGCGCAGCAGTGGGAGGGTCGACCCGCGCAGCGTGGGCGGGGAGGGCCGCGGACGAATCGCTCCGCGACTGGTGAAGCATTTCTCTGCTGACTCGTCTGTGCGGCGCACGCACCCTCCCCGAAAAAACAGGCTTCAGCGCCTGTTTTTTCGACCCTCCCGGGCGCTGCGCTGGGAGGGTTAGTTCTGCTGCTGCGCAGCAGCGAACTAACCCTCCCGCTGCGTAGCAGCGGGAGGGTCGCCCCGCGGCAGCGTGGGCGGGGAGGGCACGCCTGGACGCGCTGAGAGTGTGTAAACTACCAGCATTCCTCGAATCGCTACCAAAAATGAAGTTGACAACAAAGTCCGATGTACCGCTTGCGAGAACTTTCAGCGCTAACGCTGCTATTCACATTTCTAACAGCTGTTCGAGCACAAGACACGTCACCAAACAAGGTGATCGTGGGAGCCTACGTCAACGACACGCAGTCTCTCAATCTGCGCGAGCATAGCTATTCGATGGATGTCTACGTCTGGTTCCGTTGGCGTGATCCATCCTTTAACCCAACTGAGACTGTCGAGATCGTCAATCCGAATGAACTTTGGGGACACGTCCGCAACGTCCAATATGAGCAACCTCTGCTGTTGCCCTCAGGCGAACTGTATCAGGTGCTGCGAGTGCAGGGTAGATTTAGCCACAAGTTCTTCTTCAACAATTTTCCCTACGACCGTCAGAAGCTGGTCGTGGAATTTGAAGACTCGGTTAACGAAGTGAATCGGATGGTGTATGTCGCGGACAAAAATCCGATCTCCATCAATCCACGGCTGGTGCTGCCAGGCTTCCGCGTCGGCATTCCCAACTTGGCAATTGAATCGTTCGCATATCCAACCGATTTTGGTGATACGCGGCGCACCGAGCCGAACGCTTATTCTCGTGTGCGAATCGAAATACCCATTCGAAGGCCCATTTGGACTTCAACCCTCAAGATGCTCTTGCCAGTGCTGTGCGTCGTTTTCGGCGCGTCGCTCATGTTGAGGTTTAAAGTCACCTACATCGATGCGAGACTGGGCGTTGGGATCACATCGCTGCTAACCGTCGTAGCCATCCAATTGGCGGCCAATGAAACGATGCCCAATGTCGACTATCTGGTACTGATGGACAAAATTCATCTGGCCGCCTACGGCTACGTCTTGGCAGGACTAGGTATCGTATTAGTCACCGCTCAACGACTTGAGAATAACGATCTTGAAGCCGCACAGCGATTTCAATGGAAAGGCTACTTGATTTCCAGCCTGCTCTTCGTCGCGGTCATCAGTACACTGATAGCGTATGCCGTCGTGCGAGGGTGACTTGCCCGTCGACCCGCTTATATTTGGAGCGATCGTCGGCCTTGGAAGAGATCTCGGTACCAACCGCGTACGCTGAATTGATTCAGAATCGTGACATCTTGCCCATTGGGGCCGAAGGCGTCTACGGCTTGATCGGAGTGGTCCGTGTACTGCATTTCGCCTCCATGCTGAATCATCGGTGCTCCGATTCGAGAGTTTATAAAACTTTGGACTCGAGTGAAATTGGCTCCGCGCCGATGAGGTTGCCCTAACAGTGTTTCGACGGCCGCCAGGTTTCGATGGGCGTCTTCGGGATTGATGATGTCATAGAGATCGTAATCACCATGCAGGAACATGCCATTGAGCATCACCAAACCCGTGGTTTTGGGGCTACTCTTGTCGACAGTGTATCTACCCGATGCCAACATTCCAGGACTACTGCGACGCCATTCGTCCAGCGCTTTTTCGCGTTTGCTCGGCGAGAAAGCTTGTGGCTGAACGGTAGGGTCGACGACCAGTCCTGCCGAATTGCATAGGCCAACATTCAGATCAGCGGTCTTAGCTTTGCAGTCGATCGGTTTAGGGGTATATCCGACCCGGCCAATGTACTCCAGAGAGGCCGGATTCGTACGCCGCACCAAGATCCAGAGATTCATCTCTCTGGCCGCTTGCAAAAAAACAGCTTTATCGACTGATCGCACTTTTCTGCTCCCTGGGTACTCGCGTTTTCACGTATAGATAGCTGGGCTTTCCACAGTTATCGTTCCATCGTTCCCAAAGTTGCTACGTCGCAGCCAAACTTGTAGGAAGAAAAACCGGCCTACGGATGCTCCCCCGTGATTTCGCTGAGCAATTTAAAGAAGCCGCGCTTTCGCTGGCTGCTGGTCTTCCAGTTCACCGGCACACTCTGGTAGCCTTCGTCGAAGCCTTCATTCTTCATGCGATAGTCAAAATAGCCCCACGATGCATACTCTTTCAATGCGGCCACAAAGTTGTTCTCGGGTTGGTCGAAATCGAAGTGATCGTCTTCGTTGAAGAGGATCGGCATCGTGCGGTAGCCTTCCGTCTGCCGAGTCTGCTTGACCAACTCGGTGATTCGTTTGGGTTCTGAGACCCCATTGCCGTGCAGCAACAAGAAGTCAGAGACTTTCACCACGTTGGGCCGCGGTATCGATTTGCCACCGTAGCTTGTGCCGACCAGCAAACGATGCTGCTTCTGCTGGCTCCGCTGCTTCACGCGTTCGATCAGTTCGTGAACGCGTTCGGGTTTCAGAATATCATGGTCGTAGGCTTTGACATCGCACTCATTATTCACTTCTACCAGCACGTTCGTATACTTTTTGTCGACCAGCCAATCAATAGTCGCATCGACACCGGCCACCACCGACTGTTCATCTTTGACCCGCTGGTCCTGGCCGAAGTAGTACAAGCCGAGGATGACCACCATACCCAGCTCATCGGTCTTGTCGATCACCTTCTCCAATCGCTTCATGTAACGTGTGTCGAGCGAACCGTCGCTGTTGATCGCCGAGTTGTACCAGGGTTGCACTTTGGAATAACCTTCCGGACTGCCGCCTTGCAAGTTCAGCGTCACAGCCAACAAACCATGCTTGCGCCACTCTGGCAGCATCTCGATGAACTCGGCCGTATTCCGATCTGCGTCCCATTTCTTGGTGTCAGGATAAGCCCAACGTGCTGCCGTGTCCGGATTGCGATCGTCAAACGTCGCTTGCACCACGCGACTGTTCATCAATAGCCCTTCGACTGTTTGGCCATTCCACTGACGGCCTTTATAAGTCGGCTGACCGTTGATGGCGAACCGATCCGCCACAATGCTCACCGCCGTATGTCGTTTCGGCGATTCCGCTTGAACGGCGCAAGTCAGTGTCAACACAGTCAACGTGGCCAACAACCAAGTGGAACGAATGTTAAGGGACGATCTCATGGTTTTAGTACTCGAGTTGGGGTGGGTTAGGTTTTGTAAGAACTAACCTACCACACCTGCGCAGAACTAACCCTCCTGCTGCGTAGCAGTGGGAGGGTCGACTGGCGTCAGCTCAGTCGGGGAGGGCTGCCTCCCGTGCTAACCCAAGCATGAATCACTTCACCGCCAACTCGCCTCTACGGCGCACGCACCCTCCCCGAAAAAACAGGCTGCAGTAGCGCCTGTTTTTTCGACCCTCCCGGACGCTGCGCTGGGAGGGTTAGTTCAGCTACCAGTTGAAGAATTAGGTGGATTGCCTTATAGTCGCCGAGCGTGGTGTAGCACGTTGGCAGTTAGAACAAGAAAGTAGTAGCCGCATGCGGGTGGTGATTCTAAAAAACGCCGAAGAGGTCAGTCGGCGCGCGGCTGAGATTATCGCGGGACTGGTCAAGCGGCGGCCTACCGCCGTCCTGGGATTGGCCACCGGCAGCACCCCACTGGCGACCTACGGTCAGCTGATCGAGTTGCACCGAAGTGGTCAACTCAGCTTCGCTGGCGTGACAACCTTTAATCTAGACGAATACGTGGGATTGCCGCCCAGCCATCCTCAGTCTTACAACTTCTTCATGCACAACCACCTGTTTCGACACGTCGACATTTCCAGTGATCGATGCCATGTCCCCAGCGGTTTGGCTGATAACTACTATGAGTATGGCCGCCAATATGAGCAGGCCATTCAGAACGCGGGCGGTATCGATTTGCAATTATTGGGCATCGGTAGCGATGGCCATATAGCCTTTAACGAACCGGGCTCATCGCTGGCCAGTCGCACGCGGTTGAAAGCCCTCACCGAGGAGACTCGACGCGACAATTCGAGGTTCTTTGACTCGCTGGACGAAGTTCCCAAACTGGCCGTGACCATGGGGGTCGGCACAATTTTGGAGGCTCGGCACATCCTGCTGCTGGCCACTGGAGCCAACAAGGCCGGTGCCGTTCGAAGTTTTGTCGAAGGCCCAGTTACTTCGCAAATCACTGCCTCTGCCCTGCAACTTCACCCATGGGTAACTGTAATATTAGATGAGCCGGCGGCCGATTGGCTGGAACGACGACAATATTATGTCGAAGTCGAAGCGGCTCAACGTGAATTGGAAACTAAAAACCAGCGCTACTATCCGGTGACCTTTGGCACCAAGGATTAAGGTCACCAGATGCGATACCTGGCAGAAGTCAAAGGGAAACAGCGAGCCGAGGCGTTTGTCGCGTATCTAGTAACGCTCTCCATTCCCACGCATATCGAAGCTTCTTCACAAAGCGAGGAACTGTGGGAGATCTGGATCCGCGATGAAGATACGCTCAACAAAGCCCGGGCTGAGTTTCAGCAGTTCGCGGCCAATCCAGATGACCCCAAATATGCGGCGGCCATCGTAGAAGCTCGCCAGATCATCAAGCAAAAACAAGAAGCGGCTCAAGCAGCGGCCAAAAACATCAAACCCGTCAGCTATCGAGGGCCAAGCGGTTCGCTGAGTAGTGGACGCATTCCACCGCTAACACTGACGCTGCTGATCACCTGCATCGCCGTTTCACTAATGTCGAATTTCATGTCGCCGCGTCCCAACGCCCGCTTCGGTAATCAGGTCATCGACAAACTCAGCTTTGTCTCACCTCGCGCCTACAAAACCAGCG
>JADLDX010001022.1 GCA_020846515.1 Pirellulaceae bacterium | reverse complement strand
GATACCCTACCCTCTTTACGCCAAACGACCGGTCCGCTGCGAAACAAAACTCATTCATGCAACGCTGGCCAAGAACATGACAAGCCCACAGGCAGATTGTAACAGACCAGACTGAAACCGAGAATAAAATTCACCTGTAGCCTAAAGCCTATAGCACGTGGACTCATCCGCGTGTCCAAGGAATTGTTCGGCCTTTTCAGGCTGCTCGATCGCATGGATAATCAGGCCGGTTATGTCAAGCTGAGGGGGGTGCTTATGACTTTTCAACTAGGAAAAGCAGATGAACAAGATGAGCGTACTGATGGTCGGGACCGGCGAGTATACCACTGGCTATGTTCAGGGAGCGGCGGCTGCGGCCGATAAGAGAGCTGGTGTTGTGGGTGTCACACTATTCGATCTTCGTCGCGATGGTCTGGTCGGTCGGTTGCTGATGGCGGGCACCAATGGCACCAAGTTCCCACACATTCGCCAGCATCTCGACAAAGCGCTCGCCAAGACCTATCGAGATATGGATGTGAGCTTCGAAAGTTTCCCAGCCGACGACATACCACGCGATAACCATGCCTATCGACTGGCATTGGAGACCATGCAGGCCGGCGACTGCGCGATTATCTTTACGCCAGATGATACTCACTATTCGATCGCGATGGAGGCTATCGATCGCGGACTACATGTGCTTATCGCCAAGCCGATGGTTAAGACGCTGCAAGAGCATTTAGCCTTGACGAGTCATGCGCGTGCCAAAGGCGTGCTCGTTGCCATGGAGGTTCACAAACGCTGGGATCCACTGTACGTCGATGCTCGCGATCGCATTCGGGGCCTGGGTGACTTCAGTTTCTTTCAATCTTATATGAGCCAACCAAAATCGCAGCTTGAGACATTTCGAGCATGGGCCGGCAAATCGAGCGACATTAGTTATTACTTGAACGCGCATCACATCGACTTCAATGTGTGGGCGGTTGGTCAGCGAGCGCGGCCGACAGTCGTGCGCGCTTCAGCCGCCACAGGCGTCGCCCATGCCATGCAGATCCCCACAGAAGACACGATTGCCTTAGTTGTTGATTGGGTAAACGTAGCCAGTGGCAACCAGGCGACTGCGATTTACACATCTTCCTGGATCGCCCCGAAAGCGGATGTGCACTCCCAACAGCGTTTCTTCTTTATGGGCCACGGTGGCGAAATCCAGATCGATCAAGCCCACCGCGGTTATTCATTGGCTACCGATCAGTCCGGTTACAATTCGCCGAATCCGCTGTTTATGAAATTCACACCCAACGCGGAGGGCTATTTCTCGGGGCAAGACGGCTACGGCTACCGCAGTATCGAAGCCTTCCTGCGCGCTGCAGAACAAATTCGCCAAGGCCGAGCCACGCCCGATGACTTCAACGGCAGACTGGCCACGGCAAGTGATACGTTGCTATGCACCGCCATTCTCGAAGCGGGCCGTCGTAGCTTAGACGCAGGTGGACGACCCATCCGCCTGGACTACGACGAGCACGGCATTGTATCGGGCCTCAGCTAGCCAATCGTCGCCTATAGCCTAGGGCAATGCCCTAGGTACGCGTGCCTCGATGCGCGCGGGGATGGCACGGATATACCCGATGTTTCAAGGTGTCAACTATATATTCTCGACGCGCCCCGTGCTGTCGGCGAATTTGTCAGTGGCCATGCCCAGTCGTTGCAGCATCGTGACAAAGAGATTGGACAGTGGGATGTCTTCCATCGTGGCTTTGTCTTGCCATGGTTCGCGGGCGCCCATCCAAGGGCCACCTTGGAACTTAGTGCCCGCATGATTGATGTACTGTCCGTGCTGGAAACCCATGTTCTTGCCACCAGCCAACATCAGTGGATAGTTGCGTGACAGATGGAAAGCACTGGACGCAGAGCCATAAAGCAACAGCGTGTTATCGAGCATGGATCCGGTTCCAGCCGGCTCGGGCGTGGTGCGTAACTTTTCAACGAATCGACCGAACTCTTCATTGATGAATTGGCAGAAGATACCGAAGTTCTTCCAACCATCAGGGTTCTTGGTCTCGTGCGATAACTGGTGCGACAGATTAAAGCCTACGGCCCGCGCCAGATGCTCGCTGCGTCCAATACCGTTCTCGCGGCCGAGTTGGTAGGTGGCGACGCGCGTGGAATCTGTTCGAAAGGCCAGGTAGATCATCTCAAACATCGTTTGCAAATACTCGCGTGGTTCGTCGGTGGTCAACTCTAGATTCAAGGGAGAGCCGTCCACTGTCGGCAGCGGCGCGTCGAGCCACTTCTTGGCCTTAGCCACCTTCACTTCTGCTTGCCGAACCGATTCCAAGTATTCATCCAAGTTCTTGCGATCGTCCGTCGACAAAACTTGCTTGAGCGAGCGTGCGTCGGTCAACAGGTCGTCCAATGCACTGCGGTTGAGAGCCAGTCGCTTGGCAGATTGCTGGTCGCTCTTGAGAAACAACATGTCAAAGATCTGCTTCGGACGATGCTCAGCCGGAATGGGGCGGCCATTCTCATCGAAAGACAACGTGTGCGCCCCGCGCGCCGTGCCCGTACCTCCGTCGGTCGACATCACCAACGAAGCGAACCGCGTTTGGTCGCCTACATGCTGAGCATACAGTTGGTCCAGCGAGATCGTATTGACATACAGTTCATCGCCCTGCCCCGTTGCCGCCGCGGTCAGAAACTGGTCCGCGTTGTTGTGACCATGCACATTTCGCGAGGCCACATGCGAGAAACCCGACAGAATCGTGAGCTCATCACGCAATGGTTCCAAGCCTGCCATACACTTAGTGAAGGTGAACTTTTTGCCACTACCATGCGGAAACCAAGCCCAATCTTGATAAGCGGGATCATTAGGCAGCGGCATCGGTACGCCGTCGGCAAAGTAGAAACAACCCAGCCGGCGTGGATTGCTACTGGCGGATATCTGGTCCGCCTTGGCCAGTGATCCAAGCATTGGAATTGCCAACGCCAGGCCAGACCCGCGCAGGAATCGTCGACGATCAATCCGGCTAATGTCTGAAATCATCGTGTGTACTCTATGGTGATTGGTATTTGGTGATTCTTGTTTGGGTGCCTGAAATTCTACTGCAGGTCTTGAGCGGTTTCATCCAGTGCCCCAGGGGGCGGCGGCGCTGCTTGTTCAAGTCACTTAGTCTGGAAAAGATCGCTGGTTGCTACCGCTGATAACAGAGTAGCCAGGCCATCGCCTTGTTCTCTGACCTGGGCTGTTATCGACTCGAGATCTGCCCGATCTGTAAACTTCAATGGGCGTCCCAGGGCATAGCTGCTGACTTTATGGACCAAGGCACCGACAAACTGGTCTTGCCGGTTCTCGAGCAAGTAATGCTTAAGTCCACCCATTCCATCTAAACTCTGCTTATTGAACAAGTCGCTCTTGGCATCGACCGGCTTACCCTTAATTTCGTCTCGCCAGCGTCCCAGCGCGTCGTAGTTCTCGAAGGCGATGCCCCAAGGGTCTAATTTGACGTGGCAGGCCATGCAGGCAGCGTGGTTGCGATGGTCCTCGATGCGCTCCTTAAGTGTCATTTTAGCGATCTGCGGATTGGCCAGATCGATCTGTGGTACGGCGGGCGGAGGTGGTGGTGGCGGATCGTTGAGCAGACTGACCAAAAGCCACTTGCCACGCTTCAAAGGATGCGAATCTGGGAAATCGGAATTCATCGCGAGCAGACCCGCTTGAGTCAGGAGTCCGCCTAGTTTGAAGTCGCCCTCCAACGGAACACGGCGAAACTCGTTTCCGTAAACATTGGGGATACCATAGTGCCTGGCCAGTCTTTCATTGACCATGGCATAGTCCGCATGTACAAAGTTCAGCACGCTCCGGTTTTGGTCGAGCGTTTCTTGAAAGAAAGCGATCGGTTCTTGGTGCATGGCTTCTTTAAGCAGCGGATCGAATCCAGGCACGTGTGCCTTGAAGTTGATGAACTCCAAAAGCTCCATATTGAGCCATTGATGGACGAACTGTTGTGAAAAACGCCTGGAGCGCGGATCAGCGATCATCCGCCGCACTTGATGGCTCAGCGTCTGTGGCTCGCATAGTCGATTATCGCGTGCCAATTCCAGTAGTTCGGCATCCGGAATACTGCACCACAAGAACATCGACAATCGCGTCGCCAATTCATAGGAGGTCAGTTTGATTCTGCCCGCGGGCTTTCCACCGTTGGCGCTGCCAGGCGTGGATCCTTCTTGAACGATATACAAGAAGTTGGGAGATGCCAGGACGGTGGCGAGCACCTCAACGATTGCATCTTCAAATCGGGCGCTTTCTGGTCGTACCCGTTCGAAGAGTTTCATTTTCTGATCACACTCTTCATCACGAACAGGTCGTCGCCACGCCAGCGTCATAAACTTGAGAACAATCTCGCGGGCGTATTTGGCTTCATCGCTTGCATTTTGGCTCTGTGGAAAAATACGCTGATGGGCTGGCGGCGGCCATTGGTCAAACACCGGCGTTTGCACTTCAACATAGTCGATCAAAATTTGATCCGGTGACGCGGAACTATTGACCAGGCGAATATACTCCGATGGGCTTGGCAACGCGCCCATGGGCGACGTAGTGCGAGCTGAGTTGCGTGGATAGATTTCGCCCAGTGGTACGTCCCACTGATAGAATTGGGCTGCACCTGGTTCCGCAGTTACGGGCGTATCAGTTTGACTGACACGGACCAGAGCACGGCCTTCGTTGCTTGCCTGCCAACCAAAGTAAAGTTGAAGGCTCGGCGACCGCTCGCTAACTTTCTGCGTGGTTGAAGCGCGGACACGAACTCTCAGAGTGCCTTCGTCGGGCACTTGATTGCCCAGTTCAATGTTAAGCCATTGACCGGCCGGTAAGATTGCTACTTGTTCCAGCGTGGCAGGGATGGACTTAGGTTCAGATGACGGGGCCTGGGCATGCTTGGCACCATCGTATTGCCAGGTAGCGACAGCCATTTTGCCGGAAGCCAAATCGCGATAGTGACTGCGCGCAGGCTCTTTACGAAAGCTCTCGGCTAGGCGGTCAAGTTCGGCTTGCAGTTTCTCTGGATCGTCTTGAAGCTTCTTCTGCGCCTCAGCCAATTGCTGCTCTTGTTTGGGCCACTCCAGGCGCGAGGCATCCTGCATGGTAACGCCCCAATACAAAGTTTTGGGACGGTCGCCGACAGCGATTGCGCGCGACAGGGCTGAACGCGTCAAGCGATGGTAGGTTTCGAATTGCGAGACCGACATGTGCAGTAGTTCGGAGCTGTTCTGAAAACTCTCGTCGGACTGAGCGTCCGGCGGCAGGTCTTTGGCGACGTCCCATGGCAAT
>JADLDX010001021.1 GCA_020846515.1 Pirellulaceae bacterium | reverse complement strand
GTAACGGCGCAAGCCGTACGGTGAGTTTCCTAGCAAATCAACGTCGGTACCGGACGGCTTGCGCCGTGCCGCTTTTAATCAGGTACCGGACGGCTTGCGCCGTGCCGCTTTTAATCAGCCGCTAGCGTACGGTTTAGCCCGACTCATGATCGACGCCGAAAAAAGAACATGGCGCTGTCCAACTAAGGAGTGCCGAGAAGCTGCAAGTGGCAAACGGACATACTGGAACAGTTGAGGACAAATGTTCTACATTGGGGAGTTAGAAGTTAACTGGCGAGGTCGCTGCCTTGAGTGTCTTGCGAAGCAATTCCGGTTTGGGCGCTAGACCTGTGAAGAGCTTGTATTGATACGCAGCCTGCCGGACAAACATGTCAACACCCGTGATAACCTGACAACCGACTTCTCGAGCATGCTTGATCAGTAACGTTTGCTCGGGGTTATAGACGGTATCGAAAACCAACATGGACTCGTGGAGTTTTTCCTTGGCATAGGGTGACTCATCCACTTCGGGATGCATACCGATGGGCGTACCATTGATGATGATACCGGGCCGAATATCGTAGCGCGCACTCCAAGCCAGGGCACGAGCGCCTACATCCCGCGCCAGTCGTTCCGAACGATCTTGCGTCCGACTGGAAATTGCCACGATGGCACCGCGTTGTCGCAATCCATAAGCAATGGCACGTGATACGCCGCCGGCACCCAGGATCAATACGCCGCGACCTTTCAATGTATCCACGCCCGTGGGATCAACACCGACACGCTCCATAATCGAATCCATGGCGGCACGATAGTCCGTGTTGTATCCGAGCGCTTCACCCTCGCGGAATACTACAGTATTAAGCGCGCCGATTCCGTTGACGGCCTGCTCAGCCTGTTGGATGTAATTGAGCATGGGTTCTTTATGCGGAATCGTCACGCTCAAACCGCCAATCTGACTGGCCCGACACCAGGTCATGAACAGTTCGAGATCTTCCGCCGGCACGCGAAAGGGCAGGTATCGACAGTCCAGCTTGTCTTCGGCAAACATGGTGTTATGCAGGAGTGGACTAAGCGAATGCGCAACCGGATCGGCCACCACGCCAAACAGCTTGGTGTTTTCTGTAATCGCATCCGGACGATACAGATCTCGCATTTGTTGCCACGTAATCTGACCAGGAGCAATCTTTCGATCAGAGCTGAGCACCGTATAAGTAAATGGAGCCCCGTATCGCAAAGCCAAGATGCGCGTGGCCGCACCGAGGTCACCCATGCACAACCCAATCGTCGGAGTCTTGACGCTGGCCATCAGTTGCAGCATGCGCACAGTGTCGGAAAATGAATTGGCCAGCGTGGCAATTTTGACAACGTCCGCATCCAGCGCGGCCAAACGCGCATGCACTTCATGCAAGTCCTCGGGCGTGCGCTCAAAGTTATGCAAACTGACAATCCGCTTCGTCTTGCCATAACGCGGAATGCGGGCAGCGATGTCTTCCTCCAAGTCCACGTAGTCGACGCCTGAGGCAATCGCGCTGCGCAGCAACATCTGCCGTTCCTCTTCCGACTTTTCCCATCGACCACCGTCTTCACGCCGTCGACATGTGATCACGATCGGACAGGGGCGAGATTCCAACAATCGCTTCAGGTCGACGGCTCGACCCACGTAGTCCAAACGCATCTCGACCAATTGCGCTCCCTTGGCAGCCAGGTCGTGATACTCGGCAATCATGTACTTATGTCGGGTTCGTCCAATGGTAACGCAGAGCATAATGTTGATTAGTCGTTAGCGATAAGGGTTCGAGCGAAATGTCGTTAGCGAATGATAGATAGCCAGTGATCTAGATAGCCAGTGATATGGTTACCAATTACTGAGGATCCAGTGCAAGAGTTATACTTCCCAGTTCAAAAAGCGTCTAAGCAGTTCTGGCCCAGGCTGAGTCAAAAAACTCTCCGGGTGAAACTGCCAGCCCTCGATCGGGAAATGCTTGTGGCGAACTCCCATGATTTGCCTGACACCATCGGCACCGTCCACCCAAGCTGTAACCTCCAAGTCGATCGGCATTGTCTCCGGCGCAATGACCAGAGAATGATACCGAGTAGCCACAAAAGGATTGGGCAGTCCAGCGAACAAACCGCGATCATCATGGCTGATCAAGTCGGTCTTGCCGTGCATCAGCTGCGGTGCGCGGACAATGCGTCCACCAAAGGCTTGTCCTATGGATTGGTGACCTAAACAGACACCCAATATCGGCATCTCCCCGGCCAGGTGTTCGATGATGGGCACGCTGATACCCGCCTCGCTGGGCGTGCATGGCCCAGGGGATATCAGGATCCGCTCGGGTTGCATGGCTCGAATGTCGGCAATCGACAGTTTGTCATTGCGAACAACTTGCACATCCAACTGGGGATCAATTTCGCCCAAACGCTGGACCAGGTTATAGGTAAATGAGTCGTAATTATCGATGACGAGAATCATGCGGAATAAGCTTTACGCGATCCTGTTCCCTCTCACTTATCGGCGGACCACCCCAAGGAGAGGGTCTGAGGTGGCCTGGATGAGCCCCAATTGTAACCGCTTCCATCAGCGGTCGTAACCTTTGTAACGACTGAAACAGGGGCTTTGTTGTTCAGACCGGTCCGTTCATTCCCAAATGCGGGCCACCGCGCTGTGGATGACCTACCGTTTGTCAGTCGTCGTGTTCCCAGCACATCCCAAGGTTCCGTAACTCGGCTCTGAAAATCCATGTCATTCATTCGTAAATACTGGATTGTCGGCTTGGTCATTTTACTAGTGGCCACGCATGCCGTCGTGATTGGATATGTCCGCAGCGAAGCCACCCGTCTCAAGACGGTGGCTGCCAGCGAGATACCCGTGGGCTTATTCTATAAACAGTCCGCCGATCGACAGTGGCTGACCCAGTTGCGCGTGCACTTGCAGGTACCGCCGGAAAGTCGCCTGGCGGCTCGTGCCACGATTGAACACAATCGCTGGGTAGTGCATGAAGCGGTCGAAGAAGCGCTGCGCGGTATCGACGAAAGCCTGCTGCAGGACCCAGCTCTGGTGGCGGTGAAAGAAGCCATCAAACTAGCCATCGATGAAGTGCTGCACGAACCAATCGTGGAGAAGGTCGTCATCAATGACCGAGTCGACCTGGATGTCCGCGAATTTCGTTGGAGACCTTCGCAAGACTTGATCACCCCGGGCGAAGAAGACCAAGCCGCCAAAAGTTCGACGCTAACCTCAGTACGCCCCCTCCGACCAGCCCTTTCGGCTCAACATAGCGGTGAACACGCTGATGGTGAACATGCCGATGGCGAACATGGAGAAGGCGAACACGCCGATGACCATGGCGACAGCGGGCATGGCGATGCCCACGGGGATGGTGGACATGGCGGAGCCAGCCATGGTAAGGAAGCTGCCGGTCACGGCGCCAAAGCCGACGCGGGGCATGCTAAACCAGCCGCCCACGGTGCCGCTAAGTCTGGCGGTCATGGGGCTGCCAAACCCAGCGCCCATGGCGCCGCCAAGTCAGGCGGTCATGGTGCCAAGCCCGCTGCCCACGGAGCCAAAAAAGCTGATGCCCATGGGGCCAAGAAGGCGAAGTCGTCCGGGCACTGAGCGTAATGTAGTACGTGTGACTATCCCAACCTTTGGTCAACTTAAAGCGGAATCGGCGCGAGCCGTCCGGTTCTGCTTGTATCTTCTCGGCGTATCACCAGGCAGCTTGCGCTGCTCCGCTTAAATTGGAACGGCACTGTGCTTAAATCGCCCTGCGATGACGTCGACATAAATGACGTCGACATAAAACGCGCCGCAGGCCTTGATTTCTAAAGGCCACACCGGTCAGTGCCAGTCCCAGCAACAGGCAACTTCCAGGCTCCGGAACGCCCGTCACAGTGATCTCACCCGACGCGTTCAGTTGAGCGTACTCATGCGTAATTCCTTCAAGCTCCAGGTCCCGCATAAAGTAGTTGTCACTACCAAAGCCGATTCGGACATCTGTCTCGCCACTTCGAATGCTGCGGAACTGAATCGTAAAGGCCAAGGTCGGATTGGTAGGTGCGTTCACCCGGTTAGGATTAAACAGTGAACCGCGCATCACAATGTTGTTGGGCTCACTGATGATCGAAGGGCTGGCAAAGAGCGGGTCGACGTCCGGGTTCCGCAGCCCAACAAACTGCACCCCGTCGATTGAGTTATTAGGCTCACCAGGCGGAGGCATAATCTGTAGATTCAGCAACAGCATCTGAACGGTAGTCGCCGCAGGCCTACTGGTGATGAAAGTATCCACTTCATAGACACCATCCAGTAAGCGCAGGCTGCCAGTATCAATGGACAGCGAAAAATCCGCCGAGAGCTTGGCGGTAGACAAAACGAAAATCATGGCCAACGCGGCCAGCCCGCAGAGGGGGCGCAAAAACGTTTTCATGGATCGGGACCTAAGACAGCTGAGGGGAAATCGCTTCTTTAGGCCTCAAGACTAGGAGAATTGACTTTTCATTTCAAGAACGATTCAGCCTGCCTAGCCCACTTTATCGGATAAATTCCCCCACAACGCCTATTTCCACAACTAAACCAATCAATGGGGCTGCAACCCGTTTCCATTCTGCTGGTTAAGTCAACTGCTCAATGAGCTCTCGATGGCCAGGAAATCGACTCAATAACTGGGAACGGTCGGCAATTTCAAAATCGGCAAAGTCGAAACCGGGGCTGACCGTACACCCCAGCAGCGAATACTCACCCCCAAGTGGCAAGGCAGGAGACTCTGCCGTGCGTGGGGCAATCCATGGCCGACTGCCAAACCAAATTCCCGCCGGTACGGTCCATTGCAGGTGCTGCCCCAAATGCAATTCAGTCCCCAACACGATACGCTGGTGGGAATCTGCGGAGTCTGCGGCGGCTGAGGCATGATCGTCCAACTGATGCAACTCCAGCGGGCTGCCAGCGTAAAAATGCCAGGTTTCGTCCGAGCGAATGCGATGGAAGACGGAACGATCGTGCGCTTCCAGCAGATAAACAATGCTCGTGCAAAAGCAGCGATCACCCAGGAACCGTGCAGGTAGACTCGACTTCTCCACTCCCTCGCTCGCCCGATAGAGCTCGCGATAGTAACCACCTTCGGGGTGCGAGTTCAGGCCGAGTTGTTCAATCCAGTAGCTGGCTGGTTTAGTGACGTTCAGTGACATGGTGATTAGGCTCAACTGGTCGCGCGGTCGGCAAGAAAAAAACTTGGAAACCCGATGTCCGGTTCAAAGTCTCCCGTTCGTCGTAGTTAGTGTAAGGGGCGGAAGAGATCGTTCCCTTACACGTT
>JADLDX010001020.1 GCA_020846515.1 Pirellulaceae bacterium | reverse complement strand
GCTGGGTCAAAGTTTGACGGTGCGCAGGCACGCGGTTGATTGCCGAGCAGACAACGGCGATCGAAGACATCTTCGCCTTGCGCATAGTTGGCATCATAAATTTCGCTTTGGCCATCACCATCGAGGTCAGCCATGGCCGCGCTGGCCGTCCAACTTGGTTGTTGATTCTCAAGCAGCCAGGTTGCATCGCGAAACGTTCCGTCACCTTGGTTCAACCACAACTGATTGAGTCCAATGTTGGCGACATAAATGTCATCGAAACCATCGGAGTCCAAATCACCAATAGCCACTCCTTGCCCAAATGCGCTTTCGACAATCCTCGCCCGTTCGGTGATGTTCACCAGCGGTCGCGTCGCTGTGTCATGAACTTGATTGCGATAAAGTTGATCGCTGTAGATGGGCTGGGCCTGCGCCGTAGGAGTCTGATCGGGAGGCCAGTGGCTGCCCTGGACCAAGAAGACATCTGGCCAGCCATCATGATCGTAATCCAACACCCCTGCTCCACTGCCGGTGAATTCAAACATGCGTCGACCATCGCTGTGCGAAGTGCGCGAGCTGACGTGCACAAAGTCGAAAGGACCTCGAGTGGCCTCATGCGTGGAGTTGTTCTTCGAAACGGGAGTTGTTGGAGATAACTCGCGAAAGCGAATCAACGCGGACTTCTTATCTGCTGCCAGCCCATCGGGCTGCTTTCCCGAGGCTGTAGAGCTGCTAGATCGTGTGGAGGCTGTGGCTGCAGTCGAGGCAGTGGCTGCAAAGTTTGGTAAGTCCATATTCGCCAACCAGTCTGGATCAATCACCGCTCCGGTCGAACGCGCTAGCCGATGGTCTGTATGCATAGCATCGGGCTTGTTCATCGGTTGCCCGGACGATTGATCTAGTTGGGCTGCGAGCGTTTTCAATCGAAGCTGATTGGGATCGGCTGATAAGCCATATTCCAGCCAGGCGAGACTCTCAATGGTTCGGCCCAGTTCGAATGCGAGCTCGGCCGCGCGGATGATCGGTTCCAAACGCTCGGCTGAACGTAAGTATTGGGCGGCTTGCTGTGGTGATAACTGTTGCGCGGCCAATTGCTGTCGAATCGACCATTCGTCGGCCATGATACGTTCGAGCACGGAGAGGAACTGGTCCAAGTTTTCGCTACGCTGACTCCACATGCCTGCTCGAGCCGTATCGCCGGTGGCATGTAGGCCTTGGGCGATGGCTTTGGTGGCGGCCAGATGATCAGGGTCCAAGCGGAGGGCTTCGCCAAAACAGCGCACAGCCGCGCTCATTTGACCTTGATCCTTGGCCCACAATCCGCGAATGAGCCAAGCGTCCGGATGCTCTTGGGCGGCAGGAGGCAATGTTGCTTGCCAGGTACGAATTTTTTCTGGATCTAACTGCAACCAGACCAGGCCCAATTGCACATGCGCTTCCACTAAATCTGGTGATTGCTGAAGCACTTGCTGAAGCAGATCGTGAGAGCCTTGCAGGTCGGCGGCACGCAGCCGCAGCCGCGCTAGTCCCAGTTTGGGCAGCGCATCGCCCGGCGTCGCTTGCAAATACTGCTGAAGTTCTGCTTCGTTTTCAATCGACTTGGCGATGTTGCCCAAATACAGCAGTTCTTGCACGCCGGCTTGCCGTTGTTTGACGAGTTCCACGAGATGAAAGGCTGCTAGCCAGCGTTGACCGGAGAGGTTGAGCAAATAGACCAATCGCTGTCGAGCCTCGGCCTGAGTGCTATCCAGTTGTACGCAGGCAGTTAGTTGTTCAATGGCCGCTGACATCTGTCGCAATTGAACGTGCGACTCTCCAGATCGCCCATGAGCCTGTACCAGGTCCGCTGGGTTGCCTGCAGGCTGGGCAATGAGGCGCTGGTAATACGTGAGAGCACGATCTGGTTGACCGAGTTGTTCAGCACTTTGCCCGGCGATGAGCAGCAGCTGGCCATCGGTGGGTGTTTGCTCCAGCAGTTGATCGCACATGGCTAGCACCGACGGGTAATCCCCCATGCTCATCGCGCGGTTTAATTCTTCCACAGTGAAACTGGGGGAACTGAACCACCATTGAGCGACCAGCCAGACGGGCAGGCTGATTGCCAACAGAGCCAGTGCTACGCGGATGCGTGGTCTTGGTGGCATTGAGAGACGCCATGCGCAGAAATAAATTGGGAAAGTAAATGCTGGTGTTTTGGGTCCGCAAGGTGTAGAAATATACCAGCAAACAAGTCTAACGGAATTTAAATTAACCGCAGTGCGTAAAAATTTGGGTGGGTTGCGGAGATACAAAGTGATGGCGTTGTTGTCTCATATTCTTCAAGCCCGTTTTGTTTTATGGAATGAAGGGATTTTCTCATGAGGACTCGCAAGCATGGTTTCACGCTGGTGGAACTGCTGGTGGTGATTGCAATCATTGGGATTTTAGTAGGGCTATTGTTGCCCGCCGTTCAATCGGCTCGAGAGGCAGCCCGTCGCATGCAATGCACGAATCAGCTGCGTCAATTCGGGCTGGCCTTGCACAATTACGCTGACGTCTACAAGAAGTTTCCACACGGCTCGGGTGGACCAGCCCATGCGACCAATCGCTTGAATGCGATGGTTGCTTTGTTGCCTTACGTGGAGGAAACCGCGCTGTACAACATGATCAATTCCCCGCAGACCTTTGGTGCCACTACATTTCCAGCTGGTGGCGCCAATCCTTGGGAACAAAACTACGACTTGTGGGGCTCGCAATTTCAAGTTAAGGGCATGAACTGCCCTTCGGACAGTCCAATAGGTGATAGACGCAATGGTCGCTGGGCTGGGGGAGTAGCAGCTACGACCAGTTACTCGTTCTGTCACGGTGATCATCAAACCGGTGCGCAAAACCAAGGTGCTTATCAGCGACGTGGCCTGTTCGGTACGCGCAGCTATGTTGGCTTCCAGGCCTTGACCGACGGAACCAGCAACACGATGGCGATTTCAGAGCGCTGCTTCCCTAAAGACACGCGAAGTATCTTTGGTCACACGGTAGAAAATTTGGTGGGAATTACGACTAATCCCGCTTTGTGCTTGGCGCAAGCCAATCGCGCCACGCGACAGTTTCTGCCTTCGGCCGTACTGTCGACCTATGTTACCGGTGGTACTCGCGCCTACGACGGTATGCCCATCTACACTGGTTTCAATGCAATTCTTCCGCCGAATAGCCCAAGTTGTTTGATTGGGAACATCAACACGCGAGGTGTGATGTCGGCGCAAAGTTGGCATACGGGTGGCGTAAACGTCGTCTTCGGAGACGGCTCCTGTCGTTTCATTAGCGAGTCAATTGACGCTGGGAACCCTGGACTACCTGAGTCGCTCACTGGACTAAGTCCTTATGGCGTTTGGGGCGCGATGGCCACGATCAACGGTGGCGAGGTCGCCTCGGAGCAATAGGCTTCTTTGGGATTAGGTTTCTTTGTGGACGTTGTTTGTCGTGGGCTGCTCAGGCAGCCCACGCGTTTTTCTTAGGCTCCCAGTTTGAACAATCGAGAATCATGCAATTGAAGAATCCAGCGAGCACCCAGTTTTTTATATCTTCCGGTTCAACTTGGTCGATGCTGTTATGTCCACGTCGACAGGCAGTCTTGGGGTTGTTCGTGCTAAGTGTGATGGTGCCTATGTTGGCGGGCTGTTCGGCTGACGGGGGAGACAATCCGGACTGGCCCAAGCGTTACCCTGTGTCGGGCGTGGTGACTTATCAGGACAAACCCGTTGAGGGCGCAGACGTCGCTTTCTTTAGCAATGATGGAAAGTCAACCAGCACAGGCAAGACGGACAGTTCGGGGGCATTTGTTTTAACGACCTATCTAGATAAAGACGGCGCCGTGGCTGGTTCACATGTGGTCACCATTCGCCGTGTGGATGTCGTTGATCCAACGCCCAAAGATGTCGACTTGTCAGCCGGCGGAGTCGCCCTGCCTCCCAAGATTACTTGGATCGTGCCGGAGAAGTATTCACTGCCAAATAAATCGGGATTAACTGCCAACGTGTCTGAGGGGCAGCCCAATGAATTTCGATTTGATTTGAAATAGTAGTGAAGTAGACACCAATGTCCCATGCTGCGCGGCAGGTCGCCCAGAGCACTTCGGCTGATGTTGATCCAGCCCTCTTGGATCGATCGGTCTTTGATCCAGCCAGGCATGCGTTGTTTCTGCGGGCATTTACGACCCACGAAGCCGCTGTGCGCGCCTATGTGCGACGTCTGGTTCCCTCGCGAGCCGACGCCGATGATGTAACGCAGGAAGTGGCTGTCGTGCTGTGGGCAAAGTTCCATCAGTTTCGCGAGGGTGGTGACTTTCGCGCCTGGGCCTTTGGTATCGCGCGCTATGAAGTTTTGAGTTGGCTGCGCGATCGGGGGCGAGACCGAATGGTCCTGGATACCGATGTGGTTGAATTGTTGGCTGATGACTCTGCCATTTCCCCGAGGCAATTGGATCAGCAACGCGCGGCCTTGGAGAGTTGCTTAGAGAAAATGGACCCACTTCAAAAGTCGTTGCTGCTGCGCAGCTACAGTTCCGAGCACACGATTGCCGAACTGGCCAAAGCCAGCGGCCGATCGACCGGCGGCTTTTACCAGTGGCTCTATCGCATGCGACGCCTCTTGCTGGAATGCATAGGACGAGAAGTGGCTGGTTCCAGATGTTCGTGAAATCAGAAGATGAACTGCTACGGTTGGCTAACGACTATATGGAAGGTACGGCCAGTGCCAGCCAACTACAGCACTTGAATCAATGGCTGCGCACCAGCCCGGAGGCCAGGCAGACTTTTATCGAACTAGTGCATCTCGACTCCGCCTTAGCAGACTCGGCGTCGGCCACCGTCGGCCAACAAGCCGCTGAAGATGATTTACTAACCATTGGAACTTCAACCCCAGCACAGCCGGTAACTCCAGCATGGTTCGCTTCGCCCTTGCAGCTGGTCATTGGCGGCGCGGTGGCGGCGGCAATTCTGGGCATCGTTATGCTTGGGACCAACTGGATATTCAGCGCGCCGGGTTATGCTACGGTAGCACGCAGCCTGGGTGTGAAAGCCCTGTCCGATGGAGATCGCGTGGGGCGTCACACATGGTCCATCGACACCGGCACCCTGGAATTGCTGACCGACCGCGGTGCACGCATTGTGATCGAAGCCCCAGCTGATTTCAGGTTTGAATCCGAAGCCCGATTGCATTTAACGCGCGGCCGCTTGACGGCTGACGTCCCCGATCAAGCGCGCGGGTTTTGCGTCATCACTCCCTCGGGCGAGGCGGTAGATTTGGGAACTCGCTTTGCCATGGATGTAGTCAACAAGCAGGAATCCGAACTGCATGTTTTTGAGGGCGAAGTGGTAGCGACAGCCAAAGGCAGCCGACTCAAGCAACACATGTGGGCTAATAGTGCCGTCCGTTTTCGCAAGAATCAATTGACTGAAGAATGCGATTTTCGCCAGGGCACCTTCGTCACGGCTCGCGAAGTGAGCACATTGGCCGAAGCTTTGCGGCAAGGGCAAAGTCGCCGCGCCCTGCGAGCCAGTCAGGCCTTACGACAAGATCCCGCACTGCTGGCCTGGCTTGACTTCGATGAAGATCCCAATGATGCGCTCGACGATGAAAGTGTTTCGCCGCCACAGGTCCATATCCATGGCGCGCGGTGGGTGCAAGGCCGATTTCCAGGCACGGGTGCGCTCGACTTCATTCATTCAGACGACCATGTCGAATTGAATCTCAATGCCCATGTACCAGCTTTCACGCTGATGACCTGGATTCGAGCCAATCAATCAGAAGGACGCCGTAACTCAATCTACTCGACTGATGAATGGGGACGACTAGGGCAAGTCCACTGGATGATTGGCGATGACCACCGCATTCGCTTCGCCATCAAGGGGCCTTTATCGTCGGACCAGTTACCATTGGATCCGTCACAAAAAGATCAATTACCAAATGATCAATTACCGAACGATCAGTTACAAAAAGGCCAGTTATTGCAGGCACAGGCAGGCGAAATCGATACGAACATTTGGTTGGAAACCGAGCGTGGTTTGTTGACGGAGTTTGAGCGTTGGATGCATCTGGCTTTGGTCTATGATTCTGAACTTGGCCGGGCAACGCAGTATTTGGATGGACGAGTCGTGGCTCAAGCAGCCATGCCCAAAGGTCTAAAGGCTACCTTGGGCTCGGCACAGTTAGGCAACTGGAAACCAGCCTCCAAATTCACCAAGGATCCACGGCGTCGACTAAGCGCGCGGCTTGACGAATTCAGTGCCTTCTCTCGCGCTCTCTCTGGCGACGAAATTCGCCAATACTACCAAGATAGTACACCGTATCGATAAGCCCCATGGCGCGCTTCATGGACAGCGCCACTTGTAGCCACCGTCGCCAGACGGTGGACCAGGTAGCCACTTTCGCCAGACGGGTAGCCACCGTCGCCAGACGGTGGATTGGGCTGGAGGCGAAATCCACCATCCTTTCAAACGATCCCGAGTCGCCGCCAGCGCCCAAGTTCACTTCGCACCATGCTTCTCCAGTAGCTGCACCACTTGTTTCCAGCCAAGGGATTTAGCCAAACGAAGTGGAGTCATACCGTTGTGTGCCACGGCGCTCGGGTTGGCTTTGTGCTTGAGCAGGATCTCACACCCGATAGCTGTCCCAGCCAAGGCCATCTGATGCATGAGCGTAAAGCCCTGGTCATCGGTTTCGCCTACGCGCGCTGGACTCTTGGCTAGCAGTTCACTCAGCGATTCGCCCATGTTTACAGCCATAGGATGTTCGGTCGATTCAAGGTCCTCGGCCGTTAACGGTTGTTTGCCGGCGCCGATCAGTTTGCCCAGCAGACCAGGTTTGGGACGTACGAACTCTGGAGGTACAACATGGATCACCTGAGGGTCACCGAAATCCATACCCCAGGCCTTGTCATGCTGAGCTCGTTCGCCGCGCGGCATGCGTGAGCGCAAAAGTTGCACGGTAAAGCCACCATAGACTCGGCCGGCTATGGCATACATCCAATCGCACAGCTCCTTAGGAGCGATTTCAACTGCATCGCCCTCTTGGACACTGGTTAGCCAGTTGGGTTGATTGAGCAGTGTGCCGCGGACCTTTAGTCCATCAAACGTCACGTCGCTGATCCACATGATCT
>JADLDX010001019.1 GCA_020846515.1 Pirellulaceae bacterium | reverse complement strand
TCGCGCTGAATGCTGAGTCGAAAGAGGTAGAGAGTCGTCTCAAGTCAACCATTAAAGAACGTTATGCGGAGATTACGACTTGGGAAAAGGATATGACGGCCGAGTTTCGTAAGAAACTGGCTCCTGAGGTCAAGAAGGCGGTCGATAAGCCAGTAGCCGATCGAACGCTGGCTGACAACGTCACGATCTTTACTGTGCTGGTCAATCCTAGCGACACGATTCGCATCATGTCCGATCGACAGAAGGAACTTGAATCGCTACTCAACCAAGGCACAACGACACTCGTATTGCAGGAACTGGACAAGCCGCGCAAGACGACGGTGTTCATCAAGGGCGACTTCACACGTCCGGCTGATGAAGTCACACCAGGTACGCCCAAGGTATTGCATCCGATGGAGACCACATCGCCCCAGCCCAACCGACTGGATCTGGCCAAGTGGATTGTCGATCCTCGCAATCCGCTGACCGCCCGCGTGATCGTCAATCGCATTTGGCAGCAATACTTTGGACGAGGCATCGTGGAAACAGAGAACGACTTCGGATCGCAAGGCACATCGCCTTCGCATCCGGAATTGTTGGATTGGTTAGCCACCGAGCTAATCGCCAAACAGTGGAGCCTCAAAGAACTCCATCGCATCATTGTGACGTCGCATACTTATCGCCAAAGTTCAGGCAATCGCGCTGACCTGCGTGAACTGGATCCGAACAATTACCTATTAGCTCGACAGACGCGTCTGCGTTTGGATGCCGAAGTGGTTCGCGATGTGGCGCTTACGGCCAGCGGTTTACTGTCTCCGAAAGTGGGCGGGCCACCGGTTTATCCGCCCATCCCCGATGGCGTGATGGGCCAGGGTCAAGTTAAACGTGTCTGGACGGTCAGCAAGGGCGAAGACAAGTACCGCCGTGGCTTGTATACCTTTGTGTATCGAGCCTCGCCTCCGCCGTCACTAACGGTCTTTGATGCACCCGATGGTTTTAGTTCCTGCACGCGTCGCATCCGCAGCAACACACCTTTGCAAGCGTTGACGTTGATGAACGATAGTAGTTTCTTTGAATTTGCAACCGCGCTGGAGAAGATCATTCAGAGCGACGGCCTGGTCACGGCGTTCCGGCGCTGCACAACACGCGCGCCCAAGGATGCCGAACTGGCCGTGCTGAAGTCGCTAGACTCGCTCAGTGCCGCGCGCGTCCTGCTGAACCTGGATGAAACGCTGACACGCGAATAGATGCCATGAGACGTAGACGAATTGCTCCGCAACACGTCCCGTTTTCATCGAGCCGCGGAGCGGTTCGACCACAGACATCGCAAATTAATAAAACAAATTGATATAACCGAATTGTCCGTCTAACCCACCGCTGCCAATATGAACCCATTGCTCTATCAGACTCGACGACATTTTTTCGGCGCTTGCTCGGTTGGCCTGGGCTCGATCGCGCTGAATCAACTCATGGCGGCCGACTCGACTGCGGCCCGCAGCCCACAGCTGTCAAAGCCGCCGCACTTTCCTGCCAAAGCGAAGAACGTCATCTTCTTGTTTATGGCCGGCGGTCCTTCGCAGCTTGAGCTGTTTGAGAACAAGCCGCAGCTTAACAAGCTCAATGGCCAACCTATTCCAGAGAGCTTTACCAAGGGCAAGCGGTTTGCGTTCATGGACAGCAGCCACCGCAGTGAGTTGCTAGGCACCAAGAGCCAATTCAAACGTCATGGAGAGTCCGGCGCTTGGGTCAGCCACCTCTTGCCGCATACGGCTGGCATGGTGGATGAAATCAGTATTGTTACCACCTGCAAGACCGACCTGTTTAATCATGCGCCTGCCAAGTTCTACATGAATACCGGCAGTGGCTTATTCGGTCGTCCGAGCATCGGCTCCTGGGTCACCTATGGTCTGGGCAGTGAGTGCGAGGACTTGCCAGGCTTCGTTGTGCTGCAAAGTGGCCCGCGCGGTCCGCGCGGCGGCGCAGTGCTTTGGAGCAGCGGTGTGCTGCCTACAACTTATCAAGGTGTACCGCTGCGCAATCAAGGGGACCCGATCGTCAATTTGTCGACACCTAAAGAAATCGATGCGGCCAAGCAACGGGGCGTGGTCGATGCGGTGCGCCAGCTTAATTCGCTCCGATTAAGCGAAACCGGGGATGACGAAATCTCCACTCGCATCAACGCATACGAAATGGCCTATCGCATGCAATCCAGCGCGCCGGAATTGATGGACACCAGCAGCGAGGATCAGGCCACGCTGGATCTGTATGGTATCAAAGACGCCAAAGAAACCAGCTTCGCGCGCAACTGTTTGCTGGCCCGACGGTTGGTCGAACGAGGCGTACGGTTCGTGCAGCTTTACGATACCAACTGGGACCATCATGGCGGTCCAACCGAAAACTTGGAAACGCATATGCCTCAAAAGTGCGCCGACATCGATCAGGCCTGCGCTGCCTTGGTGCTAGATCTGAAGCGCCGTGGTTTGCTCGAGAACACGATTGTTATTTGGGGCGGAGAGTTTGGCCGGACTCCGATGGGCGAAGTTCGCGAATCGACCGGACGCAATCACCACATCGATGCCTTTACGATGTGGTTTGCCGGCGGCGGTTTCAAGGCTGGCACCGTCTTTGGTGAAACCGACGAGTTCGGCTTTGGTGCCGTTGCAAACCCAGTGCATGTGCATGACATACATGCCACCATCCTGCACCAACTGGGCCTGGATCACGAACGATTGAGTGTTCGCTCCCAAGGCCTGGACTTTCGTCTGACGGGTGTAGACCCAGCCCGAGTGATCACCGAGATTCTGGCCTAAACCACGCCTATCGCCGTTTCGCCACGGCATACAACCGATTTACTGCACCTATTTGTTTATGCAACAGCCATCGCGTGAAATCTCGGAGCTGATCGACGCAGCTCGAAGTGGTTCGGGATCCAAGTTAGGCAACCTGCTTGAGCACTTCAGACCACAACTGCTCAAGCAGGCTGAAAAAAGTGTCAGCCGGGCTTTGCGGCGGCGGATGAGTATTTCCGATCTGGTTCAAGACACGATGCTAACTGCCACTACGCAGTTTCCAGCGTTTCGCGGACAGACCGAGCCGGAACTGCAGCGTTGGCTGCATGAGGTTTTGCGTTCGCGGCTGGTCGACGGCATGCGACGGCATCGCCTGGCCGAACGACGACGGATGAGCCGTGAGGTTAGCACATCGGGCAGCCAATTAATGGACACCAGCCCGACAGCTCCTCAGCAAGTGCAGGCCACGCAAGAGGCGGAAGATTTGTTGCTGGCCCTCGATCAACTACCGCTAGAAAGTCAGCAAATAGTGCGGTTGCGATATCTAGACAATCTAACCTTCGAAGCTATCGCCAAATCGCTTGACCTCTCTCTATCTTCCGTGTGGCGGCGTTGGC
>JADLDX010001018.1 GCA_020846515.1 Pirellulaceae bacterium | reverse complement strand
TCGTAAACGCCCCAGAAGTCGCCGGCCGTATAGCCGATCCGCTGGCTGCGCGGATCGAAAGCCACTTGGATCTGCCGCATGTTTTTGCAGGGCAAGAAACCCAAATCTTTGCCCGTTTCGGTACTGACAAAATGAATACCGATCTCCGATGGAATTGTCATCATCTTAAAATCAAAACTAAACGCGACATCTGATGTCAAGCCGCGTTGAGGTTCGCTTTGATAAAGGATGGTTCCTTCCTTTAGATCCCAGCAGTAGGCAACGCGATCCAGCACGACCACAGCCTGGTTGGGACCAACCAGCCTGGCTTGGCTGATCTGCCGCCGACGACCGTTATCGGCCGGTAAACGAAAACGGGCAATCTGCTTGGGATGTTTGTCGCTCAGACCTTCCAGCAGCAGTAAGTCGCGATCGCCTTGCTCACCCTGCTCGCCGGTCGTTGCCAGGGTCTGGCCGGTCTTCAAGTTATGATCCAGCAGCGTTAGAGGATCTTCAACCGAGACGATGGACTCAAATGGTCCGCGAGGCAACGTGCCGATAAAAATCTGAGAGGTTTGTCGACTGCGACTGGAGTACATCGATGGGCCCGCGCTGATGGCCACCTTGTTTGTGCTTGGATCCAACATCAAGATCGGCGAAACACGCGCGCCATATTCATGGTCAGCCAAATACGCTTCGCCGACAGGGACGCTCGGCGGTGTTACCGATTCAGTGGTCAACGATTCAAGTGGCGTAGTGGGAGAATAGATGACGACTTTCTGCGCTGAAGGTAGAATGGGCGGCAGATCGGGTGATTGGAACGCTTGATCCGGGCCAACCCGGGAAGGCATCGTCGACGCACCAGCACTGACCTTGGGTCCTGCGGAATCTTTTTCGACACTGTTCGTCGCAGACTCTTTTACAGCTCCGCTCATAAACGGATTGCGTGTCTTGTCGAGCTCGCGCAAGAAATTCTGATCCGCCGTGCTGAGCAGTTCACGCCGAACGTCCACGATGGTACCATCACCCTTGCGCAGTTTCACCGTTTGGGCGCTCAGTTCCAGCAGGGTTGCTTCTTGCACAAACAAACCCGAGGCATCGCGCCAAGTTCGCTGAATCTGCTCCGCGCGGCTCACCTCACGCGTCTGAGCTGACAAACTGGACAATTCAGAGCCAGCGACCAGAACACAACCAGTGAGCATCCGAAACAACATCAACCAAGAATGCGCAGACATAGCCGTTATCCACAACAAGTCGAATCAATCGGGAACCAGCGCCGCAAGTTGGACGTGCCGCCGGGTATTGAGCTCCTGTTCCACCACTCAAATAGCATAACTTCTGCTCCGCTCCATTGCGACCAGCTCACGGACTTACCAAACTTTACAATCAAGGCTTTGTTAATTTTATGGCACAAACACTTTCCGAATTGACTCAACAATTCTCAATCCCGGGTGTACATTTTGATGATCAAGCCGGTGGCTTGATACGTGCCACGGTCCGCAACGACGTAGCGTCCGGTGAGCTGTTCCTATTGGGGGCTCACTGCACGCGATGGCATCCCACGGGTCAGGCCCCCGTATTGTGGATGAGCCGAGAATCGCTGTTCCAGCCTGGGAAACCGATACGAGGTGGCGTCCCCATTTGTTTTCCTTGGTTCGGAGCGCATGCGACCGATCCGTCCGCGCCAGGTCATGGCTCGGCCCGCCTCAAAAACTGGGACCTGAAACACGTTTCCACGCAGCGCGATGGCGCCGTCTCGGTCATCTTGACGACACACATTGCCCCGTTCGATGTTCAGTATGCTATTGAGTTTGGCCAGACGCTCAAACTGTCACTGGCTACTTCGCTACCGGCCAGCCATACCCGACCGGAACGTTTTGAAGATGCACTGCATACTTACCTGTGCGTCAGCGATATCCACCAGGTTTCCATCAGCGGCTTGGAGAGTGTCCCGTATAGCGACAAGATGGCCAATGGCGATATAAAACCGCCCGCGCAGAGCCCGATCGTCTTTACCTGCGAAACAGATCGCGTCTACTCCGATACAGATCATACGTGTGTGCTGCACGACCCAGGCCTGAGTCGACGTGTCTCGGTGCACAAGTCAGGTTCCCAGTCCAGCGTGATTTGGAATCCTTGGATCGCCAAGAGTGCGCGCATGCCGGATTTCGGTGACGACGAATGGACCGGCATG
This sequence comes from Pirellulaceae bacterium, assembly GCA_020846515.1. GTDB lineage: Bacteria > Planctomycetota > Planctomycetia > Pirellulales > Pirellulaceae > Aureliella. The sequence goes on along the minus strand of JADLDX010001018.1, from coordinate 2,323 downwards.
TTGTGCATCGAAACGGCCAATGTAGGGCACAATGCAATCGTACTCCAACCTGGCGGTCACCACACGACAACGGCTGAACTGACAGTAGAGAAGAGTTAAGCCAGCTCTTTTACCGGGACGTCGACGCTCCTGCGGAGACAAGTTTCCCAATCGCCCAACCATCTATGCCCCGGTTTCTTTAGCCTCACATCAGTAGCGGGCTATAGTCCCCGGGTGACGTCGAGTACGCCTACGGCTGACTGTTAAACGATTGGGGGATATCAGCCGCAGGGCCCCGGGGTACACGCTAGTCACGCCCGGTTGCCAACTGCCCTGCTAGCACCTTACAATTCGCCGGCCGAATTGCCACTTTTTTTGTAAGGTCAACCAGTCTTAATATGAACGTCAACGCAGCACTCGCGGCAGCCAGTCAGGCTGTGTCGGATCAACGGATGAGCCCGTCGGCTTTGGAGAACCTAAAGGTCTGGCTACAGGAGAGTCGCTACGCCGACTATCGTCCGCAAATCCTTCAGGCAATTGAGGCCGGCAGTTGGCAGCAGTTGGATGACGCTTTCTGGACCATCATCCCATTTGGTACCGGTGGCCGCCGTGGTCGCATGGCTCCATTTGGCTCCAATTCGATCAACGACCGTACGATTGGTGAGAGTGCCCAAGGCCTGGCGACCTACGTGCTCGGGCAGCGTCAAGCTGGCCAGGGCATGCCAAGCTGCGCGATCGCTTACGACACTCGGCATCGTTCGCGGCACTTTGCCGAACTGTGCGCATCGATCATGGTGGCCAATGGTTTCAAAGTCTACTTCTTAGATGATTACCGCGCCACGCCTCAACTGTCGTTGGCCGTTCGCCATAAAAAATGTGATTGCGGCATCATGGTCACGGCCAGCCATAATCCACCGAGCGATAATGCAGTGAAAGTGTACTGGTCTACGGGCGGACAAATCTTACCGCCTCACGACAAGGCGATCATCGATCGAGTGATGAGTGTCGATGAGATCAAGACAACCGAGTTCTCCGCTGCCTTGGCGGCGGGTCATGTCGAAATTGTGACCGAAGAAATCGATCGAGCTTACTTGGCGGCCGCCAGCGCGTATGCCTGGCCTGGCCCACGCGAACTAAAGCTAATCTATTCCCCGTTGCATGGTGTCGGCTCATTTGCCGTCATGCCTTTGTTGTCGGCAGCTGGTTTTCAGAACGTGACCGTTTACGCTCCGCATGCCGAGCCCAGCGGTGACTTTCCGAATGTGCCTGGACATGTCAGCAATCCTGAGAACAGTAAAGTCTTCGATGACATCATCGTGTCGGCCAAAGCGTCAGGTAGTGAACTGATACTGGCTACCGATCCGGATTGTGATCGCATGGGCTGTGCCGCGCCATTAACGACGGACGTCCATGGCCCCTGGGGTACCCTGTCCGGTAATCAATTGGGCGTGCTATTGACCGACTTTGTCTGCTTAAAGCTCAAGGCGCAGAACAAACTGACGTCCAAGTCCTATGTGATCAAAACACTGGTCACCAGCGACCTGACTCGACTGGTGGCGGAAAGCTACGGCGTGCGGTGCGAAGGTAATTTGCACGTCGGCTTTAAGTGGATTGCGGGCGTGATGGATGACTGCGGTGCGGAAGACTTTGTGTTCGGCACTGAAGAGTCGCATGGTTATTTGATCGGACAGTATGCGCGTGACAAAGACGGTGCCGTGGCCTGCTTGCTGATGGCCATGATGGCTGCCCATTGGAAGCAGCAAGGCAAATCGCTGCATCAGCGATTGGATGAACTATTTGCGCAACATGGTTGCCACGAAGAGTCGCTGGTCAACGTGCAGATGGAAGGCAGTGAAGGCATGACACGGATGCGCGAGCTGATGAGCGCATTCCGAACCTCTCCGCCTAAGCAATTGGGCGGCATCGCAGTGGCAGCCGTGCGCGATTACAAGGCCTTGACCATCACGCCATTGGGTGGATCTTCTTCCAGGCTGGAAGCACCTGCGGCTGATATGGTGATGCTCGATTTAGTCACCAAGGGTAATTACTTCGCCGTGCGACCCTCGGGTACTGAACCCAAGGTCAAGTTCTACACGTTTGCCGCTGGTGCGCCGTGTGCACTGAGCGAAGTGCCAGCCCAGAGAAAGTTGCTCCAGGATCGATTGGCCTCGTTCGAAAAAGACATTCGGCAATATGTAGCCAGTTGCTGATCATGTAATCGAATCGCTCCGCGACTCGTACTCTGTAGACGAATCGCTCCGCGACTCGTCATTCTTCTTCTGTAACGCCACCATCGCAAAAGACGCACACTTAACCATGCAAAAATCCGCGTCACGGAGTGCCG
>JADLDX010001017.1 GCA_020846515.1 Pirellulaceae bacterium | reverse complement strand
TGGCTGATGACTCAGCTTCCATGGCTGATGAGCATCGGCCTGGTCGCGATGGTGCACGCTAGCCTACCTGGCCTGGCGTTTCCGCAGGATACTTCAAAACCCAACATTGTGGTGATTCTGGCTGACGACTTGGGGCGGCATGATTGCAGTTTCATGGGCGGGCAGATCGCCACGCCGCGCCTGGATAAACTGGCCGGCAGCGGTGCCAGGCTCGATGCGTTTTACGTCCAACCGGTTTGTTCACCCACCCGAGCTGCGTTCATGACCGGCCGTTACCCCATGCTTCATTGTTTGCAAACCGGGGTGGTTCTGCCGTGGGCCCAATATGGCTTGCCCTTGGAAGAACGCACGATCGCTACCGGACTTCGGCAAGCCGGCTATGCCACGGCCGTCGTTGGCAAATGGCATCTAGGACATTTTCGGCCAGAGTACCTGCCCCGCCAACGCGGTTTCGATTTCCAATATGGTCATTACAACGGTGCCATCGATTACTTCACGCATGATCGCGATGGTGGCCACGATTGGCATCGCAATGATAAAGAGTCCCGTGACGAAGGCTACAGTACCCATTTAATCGCGCGGGAAGCTGCTCAGTTCGTTACCGAGCATGCCGGCAAGCGGCCATTCTTTTTATATGTGCCTTTCAACGCCGTGCACTCACCCCATCAAGTGCCGCCTGCGTACACACAGCCTTATGCACAATTCAAGGGCGATCGTCGGCAATACGCAGGCATGCTGGCGGCGATGGACGAAGCCGTCGGAAAAATCGTGGACGCAGTCGAGCAAGCCGGCGTAGCCAACAATACCCTATTCGTTTTCAGTTCCGATAACGGCGGACCATCCCCTGGACGCATCACGAATAACGGCACTTATCGCGCGGGCAAAGGTACTTTGTACGAGGGCGGTGTACGCGTGGTCGCTTTCGCTTCCCTACCTGGACGGATTCAAGCCGGCAGCACCATCGCCGAACCGATGCACATTGTTGACCTCTACCCTACCCTGCTCAAATTGGCCGGTGGCTCGGTTGATCAGCCTTTGCCGATCGATGGTCGCGACGTTTGGCCAACCATTACCAGCGGCGCGCCATCGCCTCATGAGTCGATTCTGATCAATACTACGCCCCGCAGCGGCGCTGTTCGCGCCGGCAAGTGGAAACTGGTTCTCAAGCACGGCGACGAAGATCCGGATGGCGCTGATAAACCGATCACCGGGACCAAATCTGTGGAACTGTTCGATCTCGCAGCTGATCCAAGCGAAAAGGTTAACCTGGCCAGCCAGGAGCCTGAACAACTCGAGCGGATGAAGAAGTTATTGAGCCAATACGCCGATCAGGCCATCCCACCCAAGGCTAAGCCGAAGGCCCAAGGCTTCCAGTCGCCGCGCGTATGGGGTGAGTAGCCACCGTCGCCAGACGGTGGACTCGGCTGGACGCGAAATCCACCGCTTGGCAGAAAAATCACATCAGACGCGTATGAAAATGCGTTGACGCATCATCCAATAACAGGTCAACCAAAACACCATTCCGACCGCTGTTGCACTGAGCATGGGTTGGTAGTTGGGGCCTAAGACATCGAATATCCAACTACCGATGTGAATATCCAGTTGACGCTTCGTCCAGCTGCGCAGCAACTGCCCCATCATGTAAATGGCAATTGAGTTCATACCCACCACGACCAGGAACATGCTCCAAGCTCGCCAGCCGGCAACATCGATGATGCCAAACAAGCCGCCCAAAATCATGCAACAAATGCCGGTCGAATACAGCGCCCAGCTTGGTGACCAGATCCGTTTGATGATCGGCCAGCCATAGTTGGCGCCTAGAAGTCCTAGGCCAATCAGCACTCCACCCAACACAAACAACGCTAGGACTTTGCGACCACCCGTCCAACTCGATCGCAACAGTTCCCCACAAATCAGCCCCAACAGCATGGTCGCCAGCGCTGGGATGAAGTTGAAGGTCTGGTAGCCACCCGCGTTGAACTCAAATGGCTTCTCACGCGGAAACAAATTGAGGACTTGTACATCCACTGCCTGACCAATATTGGCATTTTTGTGCCACGCCGGCGGTACGTTATTGAGATGTTCTTGGGCCCACTCCGCACTAATGCCCACAGCCTGGTTTCCGGTTTCAACATCAATACCTGCACCGCTGAAGTTGGTGTAGGCCAAGCCTGTGCCGACCAGCAGCAGAGCGACGACCAGCCACTGCAGCGCCACATGGCGTCCCCACATCAAGAACAGGAACGGATACCCCAAACCAATTTGCGAAAGCACATTCATGAATGCCCAGTTGGTATGTGGGCCACTGGTAGAGCTGAGAAACACGCCCAACAAGACCAGCACGACCGAGCGCACCATCGCGTGACCAAACATGCCCACCCATGAATCGCCGCGCGATTGACGCTTGACATACGAGTAGGCCATCGAGACACCGACCATAAACATGAACGATGGCTGGATCAAATCCCAAAACGCACAGCCTTGCCACTCGACATGCGAAAACTGATACTTGAGCTGTTTCCAGAAATTGGAATCGGGCTGCGTCTCTAGATGTCGGCTGGCCGTTT
>JADLDX010001016.1 GCA_020846515.1 Pirellulaceae bacterium | reverse complement strand
TCGACCGACGCCATCCAGGTGCAGCGGTACATCCAGTATGTCAAAGATGCCATCGCCATCGGAATCCTGCCAGCCCAACATGGCCAGCGTACTGGCTGGACTGACCATCGTATCATAGGCAGTTGTCAGGGACGAACCAGCCGCCATGATGCTGGGGGCCTGTTGGAAATTGAGATTGGGATTGTTGTCCACCGCGTTTGTGTTCTGGGTATTGTAATAGCCCCGTTGTGTGAAGTAGCTAGCGCTGCCAGCGTACTCATCGCGTGCCCAGAACATGTGCCCAGTCTCGTGGGCGAAGGTGGAAGCCGGACGAGTAGAGGGCACCACAAAGAACAGTCCACCCGCAAATGCAAACGCTCGACTGAACGAACCGGGCGCAAAGGTGCCCTCGCCTTCGACTTCAGAGTTGACTACAAAAACCGTAAACGCCCAGTCGGCGTTCGCCTTGAGCCGCTGCGCGTTATTGAACTCCCGCATGTTCTGTTCAAGGCTGGTCGATTCATCAAAACCAGTCCTCATCAAAAACTCTTGGGACCACAAGGCATAAGCGTCCGATGGCCGATTGATGGGTTCATAAACCGTCGGTGCAGGATTGTCCACGTAGGTGCGATCGATGACGAACTCTAACGAATGCACCGAACTCTGAGTGGCCAGCAGATCCTGCCACCATTGAAAACCTTCATTGAGTTTGCCGACAACCTCATTGATATGCGCGGTGTTCCAGTTCTCGGTGTTGTTGTCGACCACACCGTTGCTTTCCAGAAACACCGGGGTAACCGCTACGCGTCCGAGCATGAATTCGCCCGTATCCTCTGCCATAGCCCCAAAGGGCAGGGCGGCTCGAACCCAACGGGCCTCGAGCGTTTCAAGCCTGAGCGCGCGGAGACTTGGTCGTGAGCTGGGGAGTGGGGATGCCGAGGCGCGAAGATGGGATGGCCGGCTGGGACCAGAGTCCTGCCGCTGGCTGCGGCACAGTCTTGCTAACTGGACGAATTTCATATCGACATCCCACAAAGCAACTGCATCGACAGGCCGGCAAGACACCGCCGATCTTCTATTAGATGCTAGTCAGGAGGATTGGTTCCCAGTAGTCACCCATCAATTCTACCCAGATTTACACCAGCTCTACACCAATGACCGTGCAGGCTGTAGGGATCGTGCCAGCGGTAGCTTGGCGTCACCCCCCGCAGACTCCACCGCTAGCTGGCCGAGTTTGAGGCCTTCGCCAACCCGCTCGGCTGCGGCAGACTAGTCCCCAGTCGAACTGGTCAAAATGTCGATAAACGGCCGTGACGGAGCGAGTTGCGAATCGTCCTTGAATGAAGCGAATCGGTAGTGTCATCGGAGCTTTTTTCTTGTTGCCTGGAGAACTGTGACGTATGGGTAGGCCTTTCATGTCATGGCTGTTTGTGAGACAAGCGGGCAACTTTGATAGAACCCGTCGGCCTGTCCGGCGACGATCAAAACGAGACTATCGCTTTGAGGCCTTGGAAGTCCGCACCCTGATGGCGGCTGATCTACTGAACGTCGATCAATCGCAATATGCCACAGAACACTTTCTGGTTCAGTTTCGAGAAGGCATCTCGCCCAGCGCTATATTGGGAACCTCTATCGCTGGAGCCACCGTCTCGCGACAAGTTTCTTCCGACGGTTGGTATCAGGCGACATTAAATTCCAATGCGAACTTAAGCAGCGCTCTGCAGGCATTTCAGAATTTGACATCCGTGGCCTTGGTGACGCCAGATTTTCGGGTCTCAGTCACTGCCACACCTAACGATACCAATTTTGCCAGCCAGTGGGCCTTGGAAAACAATGGCGCTGGCGGCGTCGCTGACGCGGATATCGACGCTTCACAAGCCTGGAACTATGGCACATCGTCTTCCGTAGTGGTCGCGGTCATCGATACCGGCATTGATTACAACCACGTCGACCTGGCATCGAACATCTGGACCAATACCGATGAAGTAGCCGGCAATGGGATAGACGATGATCGAAACGGATATGTCGATGATACACGAGGCTGGAACTTTGTCTCCGATACGAACAATCCGATGGATGACAACGGCCATGGTACGCATGTGGCTGGCACCATTGGAGCCGTGGGTAACAACGGGTTGGGCATTAGCGGAGTAGCCTGGAACGTCAAACTTATGGCGTTGAAGTTTCTAGACGGCAACGGCTCTGGCATGCTCAGCGATGCCGTATCGGCGATCGATTACGCCCGAGTCAATGGTGCCAAGATCATTAACGCCAGTTGGGGAGGCGGAGGATTTACCACAGCACTTCAATCTGCCATTCAACGGTTTCAGAATGCAGGGGGTGTTTTTGTAGCTGCCGCAGGTAACGAAGGTCGAAACAATGCGACCACAGCCAGTTACCCAGCAAACTACTCAGGCGTCATTTCGGTGGCGGCATCGACCGCTTCAGATACATTGGCCAGTTTTTCGAACTTTGGCACGAATGTCGAAATAGCCGCGCCTGGTCAATCGATCCTTAGCACGATACCGGGTAACCGATATGCCAGCTACAGCGGTACCTCCATGGCCTCACCTCACGTGGCCGGAGCGTTGGCGTTGTTGTGGGGTCAGTCGCCCGGACTGACAGCCACGCAGCTTGTCAGCCTCATCACCACCCACGCTGACCCGGTGCTGCTCAATCGCACTACCCATGGTCGCTTGAATGTCGGCCGCGCTGCGGCCGCTTTGGCCGGCAATAATGAAACCAATCCAAATGTGGACACCACCAGTCCCTATGTGTCGGGCGCCGTTTTCAATCGAGTCGCCGGGGGAATTGCGAGCATCGATGTTACTTTCTCTGAGGCTGTCCGCGCTACGACGATGGTCTCGTCGGCCTTTCAAGTTACAGGACCGGGCGGAACGATCGCGATCACTTCCGTGGCTCTCGTCACTGGTAACACTTGGCGAATCAGCTTTGCCAACCAGACCGCAGCGGGCAACTACACACTAAGCGTGCTACCGACAATCACCGACAACGCTGGTAATCTGCTTGATCAGGATCGTGATGCCGTTGCAGGTGAAGCCACACAAGATCGCTATACCACCTCATTCGCATTGCCACCCACGACCTCTACGGAACGCAGTTACACGCGCACAGGACCAATCGCCTTACAGGATGCCACATGGACGCGTGTTGGTACGACGTCAGTCGCTATCGATGTGCCGGATAGCTTCACCATCAGCGATCTGAATGTAAACGTATCCATTGATCACGCCTATGTCAGCGATCTGCGATTAAGGCTGATTGCCCCCGATGGTACCAGCGTACTGCTGGTTAATCGTCGAGGCGGCTCGCGCGACAATGTTCGAGTCACCTTCGATGACGAGGCCGCGACATCCATTGCGACGACCAGCGGGAACTTGGAAGGCAGCTTTCGGCCTGAGCGAGCTCTCTCGGCCTTTGACGGCAAAAATGCCACCGGTCGCTGGTTCCTGGAGATCGTCGACGCCGCGCGACTGGATGCCGGCAGACTGAATAGTGTCCAATTACAGTTCGCCGGTTCGAATACCAATGCGGCTGCCGTCAGCCCGCTCAGCCCAACAGTTAGCTGGTTGCCTGCCTGGGCAAGTGCCGTTCTGGAAGAATGGCAACGCAGATTGTGGGGCTGATATAGTCCTGATGTAGACCGACGTGCGTAGGGCTTGCTGAAGCGTCAACTTGCCCTAAGGTTTGGCGGTCCAAGGGGCCAGATCGCGCAGGTTCTTGGAGACTAACGCAGCTTTGCACTGGGGCAGATCAAAGTGCTTCAACACTCCCGGCAACATGACGGCGTAGGGCCAGTTGTAATCTTCGGTCTCAGCGATATCGGCGTATGAGGTCAAGCAGTTCTTCAGCGTAACTTGTTGAATGTCATCGCTGAGCAGTGCAGCAAACATCGCGGGCAACGCCCCCCAGCCGCGGCCAACCACATGGACTTCACCGTGACCCTGCTCCTTTAACCACTGGACCACTCGGAGAACGTCCAACGTCTTTTGACCCAAAAAGGGACGATCAATCATCAGGGAATGCGCCGCATGAAAGTAGTCGCTTCCATAGGGACGCAAGAATTGATTGGCGCCACAAACATCGGGCTTGGACTCGCCGATCCCGCGCACGTCGCAAGCATAAAAGGCCGAGTTCGGTTCGCCTTTTAGAAGCTCGCTCACCAACGGTTCAGTCCGCAATTCATCGTCACTGGACCAATGTGCTACGTACAGTACGGCTCGACCGTTGTCGCCTCGCGGCGGACGCGACATCAAATCTTGATTGGATAGACGCGTCACCAAGGCATGAATGCCAGGTTCCGTTTCGACAGCGTAGACACAGTAAGCTGGCATCGGATAGTTGCGTTTGCCGACGTTCCGCAAAATGCGATAGTCGGGTGCTTCGGCTAAGGCAGCGTAAGCCTTTGTATCTGTGTCTGAGTCGCTGGGCAAACGCAAAACCTGTTTCACGGACTTGATCAGGTCTGGTCCAACCAGTTTAGGTCGCGACTTGGCCAATTCTTGCGAGCGTTGGCGGGTAAGTGCTGGCACGGTGATCGAACCGATCAACCCCACCTGACCTTGCGGCGTGCAGGTCAACGTCTCATCGGTTTCAATCACTAGCTTGGGTTCGCCCTTTACCGCAGGTCGACCGGTGACAGCGCTAAAGAAACGGTACATAGCCTCGCGATTGACTTGCGAGTAACCGTGATACTCAGGACCAATATGCAATTGAGTCTGATCGGACTTGCCCAGTTGATGATAGAGTTGGTTGAGTCGCGCATGAGCCGCTTCGGCACCGCGCGCGTCGAAGTAATCCCGTTCTTGCGCTAGGATCAGAGTCGGCTTGGGCGCCAGGGCGGCTAGAAAATCGGCATGATCCAATCCCAGGGCCAAAGCGCGTGGCGGACATTGTTCAGTATCGGCGGGCAATTCATTTTCCAGGTTCCGCAGAAAGGTCGTGACGAAACAGGCTGGTGCAGCCATGGTCCAGCGTGATTCGAGGCCACACAGCCATGTCGTCTGTGTACCACCACCCGAATTGCCCGTCACACCCACATGCTTGGGATCCACTTCGGGACGCGAGAGCAAATAGTCCAAACCACGCATGGCGTCCCAAGCGAACCAAGTCCCCAAGAATTCGCCCACCAGGGTCTGAGCGTTACCCATCTGAATGTGTTCGCCCACGCCGATCGAATAACGCGACTTGCTGCGACCTTCCAAATACTGCAGTCGTTCGCCTTGGCCGATGGGATCGACGATGAAGGTCACAAAGCCCAGGCGCGCTAAGCCTTGCGCAAACGACTGATACGCTTCGGCTGCTTTGCCGTTGGTCGAGTGTCCACATACGCCCAAGACGGCCGGCATTTTCTCATTCGGCTCAGTACCTTGAGGCACGTAAAGATTGCCGGTGACTAAAAAACCAGG
>JADLDX010001015.1 GCA_020846515.1 Pirellulaceae bacterium | reverse complement strand
GTTTCGATGGCTTGAGACAGTTCATCAAGCACACGTTGACGATCGTCTGGATGGATGGCGCTGCTATAAGATTCCAAACTCAACGTGTCGGAGTGAGGTGTTTGCCCCATCATCGTCCACAAGTTGTCAGACCAACTGAGTGCGTAGGAATCCAGTTCCAATTCCCAAGTGCCCATCGGCGCGGTGCCCATGGCTAAACGCAAATGCTCTTCGCTGCGGCGGAGTGCCTCTTCAGCATCTTTGCGCGCCGTGATATCCGTTAGAAAACCGTGCCAGACAACGCAACCATCGCTCTCCAAAATTGGAGTGGAGCGGCCTTCAACCCAGATCGTACCTTTGGTCGGATGCCGGACGCGAAACTCGCTTTGCCACAACGACATTGATTCTTTGGCCAGAGCAACTTCGCGTTCTACGCGAGCGGCGTCGTCCGGGTGCATCGCCTGAATGGCCAGTTCACCATGTTCACGCAGTTCTTCAGCGGTGGCTCCATAGATTTCTTTGATGGAGGGGCTTGAATAAACAAATGAACACGAGCCATCATCACGCAGGACATAACTGTGGATCACGCCAGGCGCCACCGAGGCCATGTGCTGGAACCGATCACGCTCCAGTCTCAAGGCCACTTCAGCTTGAACCTGCGCGGAGATGTCGACGTGCGTGACCACTGCACCGCTCATGCCGGCTTGGAATGGAGTCACCGACAACATGAACCAACGCGTTTCGCTTCCGTACGAGTCAGAGCAATCTAATTCATATTGCAACTGAAATCGGGCCTTTACTCCGGCCAGCACGCTGCGTACGCCATCCAACGCTTCAAAGCCCTGTTCACAACCTTCCCGTCCTATTTCTTCGCAGATATTCAAGTAGTTTTCACCAACCAGGCCACGCATTGGGCGACCACTGCGCGCCAGGGCCATACGAAAATCGACCCAAGCGCGATTGGTCGAAAGAATGGTCCCGTTTTGGTCAATGACCGCTAGTTGAGCAGCGATTGAATCTAAAACGGCGCGATTAAATTCGGACGAATTTTGATAGTCCATGCCTTGGTCAGATATATTTCTCGAACTCTGCGTATCTCTACTAACTAGAGGGTGGCATAGAGTAAGAAGGCGCTTGCGCGCATCAGGTGAAAGCTCCTGCCAAATGTCCGTGGCTGTGGCTTCGGCTCGCACATCGTCAATGCGCCAGCGCCGATAGCCTATCTCGATTAATCGCCGAGCGACTGGTTCTAAGTCAGCCGATGCAGCTTGTTTTCCATTGCACTCAGGACTCTGATATGAGTCCACGGTCGATTCGCAGCGTTCCAACTGACGAGCCAACACGCAATGGTTGTCCGAAATGTAGTCTACGAGTCCTTCGTATTCACGTCGCATAGTTAGAAATTTGGCAGGGTGTCGGATGAACCAGATTGCACAAATTTTGCGCGTGGCAAACCAGACACTGGTGGCATGGCGAGCGGGTAGAATGATAACTGAGGTAGACGTATGGTAGCCGATTTCTGCAGCCATCGCACTACCAGTGTTGGCAACTCGAAGATCTTGCGCATAAGCGGTCGATTCGATTGCAGATGGATAACTACAAGTGGGGGTTGTTGCATTTCTTGGGGTTGCCCCCCAAGTATCTCGACGGCGGTAACGCGATCTATGGTGAGCGGCACCTCAGTTGCCGCTTGGATGTACCAACATACCCAGCATCCATACCCAGCATCGGAAGTGTTTAATTTTCCGAAATGACACGGACCAACGCGCTACAGGACAAGCCCGACACAGGCTTCGCAAGGCGATACTCAGTTGGTCTGTGCTACGCATGAAGTACGCATGGGTTACGAACTCCAAGCAGTGAGTAGGCCTATGGCTAAGCCGCATGAAGATGGCATATACAGGTCGCACATACAGATCGCACATACAGACGGCCTACGAAGTTGGCATCGCACTTCATGTAGTGCGGCCAGTCATGCCCAAGGGCATTAGGTCTTTGGCAAAGGCAGCTTGGATTGAAGCCAATCTTGAGTCGAGAATTGCATACGATCACTATGCTTTTCTAACTGTCGATTCATTTTATCGGGCAGTTTCTCATTGCTTTCCTCTAACTTTTTTTCCAACGCATTACGCAGACCATTGCCAAGCTGTTCGGCTAGCGATCCTCCCAGTTGACTGATACGGCGCACGCGGAAGGATGAAATATCTACACGAGCCGCGTCGACATGGGGCTTGATGCGAATGTCAGGTGGAAAACGCAGAGGGTTCAAGTGAAAGCCAACCGTACCACGAATGCTGAGCTTGCACAGGGCGTCGGCATTGGCACTTAAACTGATGACTTGGACATCTCGCACCCACTGACTCAATCGTCCGAAAACATCCAGCAACATTTCCACCGAAACGTCAAAGAAAACTTTTCCATCTTCGCCCACCTCTAACTTGTGGAATTGAATGTTTAAGTTCTTTTCCGGTTCGACAATCTGCAATCGGTATCGAGTCCAGGTGCCATGATTGACTAACTTGTGTTTGCGTTTGGTCTTGATCTTCAATCCATCGCGTGAGACATCGACCCCATCCCAGACTTCTTTCTGAAGATCCCACTTCTTGGCATCTTCATAGGTTTCCGGCAAGTTGTCGCGAATCAACTGCTGGAGCCAAGCGACAACTTGAGGCGACGCCAGATTGCTATGGTCGTCGGTGTCGGTTTCTTGGGAGCCCGCCACGTCCGCTGCGACACGTTTTTGCGCAGGCGAGGTTCCCTGGTCCACCTGGCTGGCTGCCGGTGGTTGTGCGCGTGCTTGGCTGAGGATCGTCGGGAAGGCGAGTGTTACTATAAGCACCGGCGCGAGAAGCAGTGCTGACGTGAATGCTAGCATCGGCTTGAGTGATGGGCGATTGTGCAACATGCTTTCCTCTCCATAGGGACATCGCGGTCACCGTAACAGTTTCGCTGGATGGTCGCAACCCAATGCTTGGCCGGTCACTTGGCCTGTTTTCCTCGCTTTTCTCGGGCAATGTCGGCTTCGGTGAAATGCTAGCAAGGCGTCGGGAGGCGGAATAATCGGAATTCTCGTTATGAATGGTCCGTTTCGTCCGCTTAGGGCAAACTTTTCCGTCGTTTCTTGCCGATAAGCCAGTCTGTAACGAGTTTTCGGAGTGTAACGCTCTTGCGCTCTGTGCCGGTGGAGAGGAATCGATGAGAAATCGCAGTGGCTGGAAACATTGGCTCTTCACAGGGCTGGCATTACTAAGTGGTGCTAGCAACGTGCATGGGCAAACCGGATCGCCGTACATGTCAGGTGCCGCATACGGGGGCGCACCTGGAATGGGCGGTGGCATGAACGGTTTAGGCAACCACGGTCCCATGAGCATTTCGATGCCAGGCCCGCCTCCCATGGAGGTGGCTTATGCATCGGGTCCAGGACCGATGTCCGCCGTACACCCAGCCAGCGCCATGGGCCCTGGCTGTGCTTGTTGCGAAGGAGCCTGTGATACAGGCGCCTACTGCGACAGCATGGGTGGCATGGAGGGTGGCATGTTTGCTGGTGGCGATGAAGGTGGGTGCTCGGTATGCGGCACCTATCCCTGTCGACTTGGCAGGGCACCGATTCGTGACCTGTTGCGTAGCACCGGTCTGGGCGCCCATCGCATGGGCACCGACGGATGTTATGCGTGCGGCTGGGGCAACAACGCTTTGATGCCCGGTCGTCTTTGCGGATTGCTAGGTCGCTTGGCCCCCTTCGCAGAAGGCCCGCAAT
>JADLDX010001014.1 GCA_020846515.1 Pirellulaceae bacterium | reverse complement strand
TGCGATTAAGTGCAATGTACTTGTTAGGCAGCGGCAGGTAGAGCTTCCAGGAACCTGCCCTGACCGCTTGCAACTGATCCAAGCGGTAGTAACCAAAACCTTTTTGGTCCCAATGCGATTTTGCATCCGGCAGATTCATCAGCAGAGGCATAATGTCCTGGCCGTCGATCGGTTTACCCGCCAACTTGACAGACACTAACGCTGCAAAGGTCGGTAGCAGGTCCATCGTCGAACAGAGGGCATCTTGGACTACGCCCGATGGGACTTTACCGGGCCAACGCACTACGCACGGCATGCGCATACCGGCTTCACTAGTATCGTAGCCTTGGCCACGATAGGGTGCACCGCTGCCTTGCATCGGCGACCGTCGTACCGCGCCGTTGTCGCTGGTCCAAACGACCAGCGTATTATCATCCAATCCCAGGCGCTTGAGCGTCGTCATGATCTCGCCGGTGCTCCAGTCGAGTTCCTCGACGCTATCGCCATAGTTTCCATTTTTGGATTTGCCTCGGAAGGCTGGACTAGAAAAGGGATGCGGAGTCGAGCCTGGCATGGTGTGCGGTATGTAAACAAAAAACGGTTGCGTCCGATGACGCTCGATGAATGAGATCACCTCAGCCGTTGTTCGCTGAACCAAATAGTCTCGATTGGGCGGCGATTCAATCACGGTCTCGTTACGCATCAATGGCAACTCGGGCCAGATGTCAGGAAACTTGTCTTTGGATGCGTCGTCAGAGTAGGGGATACCCCAATATTCATCAAAGCCTTGACGTGTTGGCAGAAAATCCGGTTGATCGCCCAGATGCCATTTCCCAAAGATCCCCGTGGCGTAACCGGCTCGCTTGAGCACCTCCGCCATGGTCTCCTCGTCGGGATGTAATCCCTTTCGTGAAACCGGTTGCAGCACGGCTGTGTTTTTATCGCTGACATGCAAGTTCACGCGGCGTGGATAACATCCGGTCATCAAGGCTGCGCGACTGGGTGTGCAGACTCCGCTCGCCACATAAAAACTGGTCAGCCGCATGCCTTCCGCCGCCAAACGATCCACGTTGGGCGTTCGATGCAGGGTCGATCCAAAACAACCCAGGTCGCCATTGCCGAAGTTGTCCACGAAGAACACCACGATATTGGGCGGCGCCGCGCTGGTAGCACCGCCTGACAACAGACACGACACCAGATACACGGCAACGACCAACCAATATCGACTAACGTATACACGCAACGACATGTTAGAGATGACCTTTGAAGTGGCGATGAACATTTCTCAAGTTAAGCACGTCGACAAGTCCAGTTCGGGATTACTGACCTGCCTTAGAGACCGCCTCGATCTGTTGGTCGGTCGCAGCACCCGAGAGATATCCCAGGCCGACCAGGAACTTGTCCATTTTGCGAAGGGTATCACGAAAAATCTCTGGTCCACCTTTGCTTTCGTTGAAAAAACCATGAGCCTGTCCTGGATACAAGTGCAATTCGGACAAGACGCCAGCAGCCTGCATCGTCTTTTGAAAACGCTGCGCCGTAGAGACGGGAATAAGCGCGTCCTTTTCGCCGAGGAACACGATGGCTGGAGGTGTCTTGGCATCGATATTCGCGGCCGGCGATATGTCTTGCCAATACTCTTTCACCTGCGCGTGGCTCCAACCGCCCTCAGGACCATTGTCATACACAGGATTGAACAACAGCAGAGCATTGGGGCGCGATGAAATGGCTGAATCGTCTGCAGGATCATCCAGGCCGGGCAACGTGCCGGTCGCAGCCGCCACATGACCGCCGGCCGAACCGCCACCAGCGGCAATGCGCACGGGGTCAATGCCCAGTCGAGTTGCATGCGTGCGTAAGTAGCGGACCGCTGATTTGCCATCGGCCACGCACTCTCGAGGACCGGTTTTCTGTCGGCTCTTAACTCGATAGTCGGCCACGGCGGCGACCATACCGCGACTAGCCAGAAACTGCGCATGCTGCTGAAACTGAGTCGGTGAGCCTCCGGTCCAGCCACCACCGAAGAAGAAGACCGCCGCCGGCCGGCGATCGCGTTTGGGATCATGCCCTGCGGGGTAAAACATGTAGAGATACAGATCGTAGTTCGAAGCGGTCTTGTAAACTTCCGCAACTGCACCAGCCATATCCAGTTTCGCATTGCCCGCCGCCGCTGCAGCCTTCGATTTTTGTTTAGGCCCAGGCGCGGCAGGTTGGCGGTTGTTCTTCGGTGCTGGTTTAGGTGGCACATCATCCTTCCACCAATCGGGCCCTTCCTTCAAGACGGCGGCATCGTGCGCGATCAACTTCTGCTTGAGCTGGGCAAACTTCTCGGGATACTTGCCCGATAGATCGCTGGTCTCCTGCCAATCCTCTTTCAAGTTGTAGAGTTCGAATTGAGTTAGCTTTTCCGAAGCGATTATTTTCCAATCCCCCTCGCGCATAGCCACGCGATATTGTTCGGCGGCCAAATGATTGCGCCAGTACAGTGGTTGGGTGCGCGCGATGGGCTTGTCTTCAAAAATGGGTAGCATGCTGGCCGAATCGATGACGCGATCCTGCGGCTGGGCGGTCTTGGTGATCTCACAAACTGTGGCAAAGATATCGGTACCGATGACCGGCGTGTCGCTGGACGACCCAGCCTTGACTTTACCTGGCCAGCGCACGATACCGGGCACACGAATCCCGCCTTCGTGCGAGTGGCGTTTGCGACCACGCAGTCCACCGGTGGATCCGCGTGGTCGCCCCTTCAACCCATCGCCTTCGGGGCCATTGTCGGCTGTGTACATAACAAATGTGTTATCGCGATAACCCAGCGCATCGACAGCACTCATCAGTTGCCCAAAGGCCACATCCATTTGCGTGACGTTGCCATGATGTTGACGCACATCCGGATCCGGCAGATCGCTATAAATCTTTAGGTACTCCGCCGCCGTCTCGATAGGCATGTGAGGCTCATGCGTCCACACGGTCAAGAAAAAGGGCTTTGATTTATCCTGACGTTGCTTGAGCCATTCAATGGCTTCTTTTACACACACATGACTGCTGGGGCCCATCAACGTGCCAGCAGCCTGACCATTGCGCACGAAGTTTGTCGGATTGAGATGGTGCGGGGCTGCGTTGTTTTGAGTGGCTAACCAGTGATCGTAGCCGTGAGCGTTGGGTTGCGGCTGGTCCGGGGAATTGAACAAACCGTTCAAGTGCCACTTGCCGACATGGCAGGTATCGTAACCAGACTTTTTCAGGAGCGTCGGCAAGGCTATCTCGCTGGTTCGTAAATGATATTGACTGCCTTCAGGAATCCAGCGCCACACGCCGTTTCGGTAGGGTGTGCGTCCTGTCAAGATGGCCGATCGCGACGGAGAACAGACCGAGCAGGCCGAATAACATTGGGTCAGCCGCATGCCTTCGCTCGCAAACCGATCGATGTTTGGCGACTGAATGCGCGGATGACCGTAACAACCCAAGTCTCCCCAACCTTGATCATCGGTTAGAAACACGATCACGTTCGGTTGGGATGCGTCAGCCGCCTGGCAGTGGTCCTGGAGCGCGCTAACCAGTGCGACCATGCTTAACAGCCACGACATGACCATCGGCAGCCGGCACCGGGCCAGGTTCGATTGGAATCCGTAAGTGAGGGACATAAAACATAACCTTGAAAGGGGCAGGGAATATTTGTTTAAAGTAATTTGGTGGGTCGATCAAATTCGAGCGTTATCCGTTGCGTCCATTTTA
>JADLDX010001013.1 GCA_020846515.1 Pirellulaceae bacterium | reverse complement strand
CGTCCCCAAGCGCATGATCCAGGGGCGAACGACCAGATTGTTCTGCCAGTTGCGTGGCCGCCGCACTGATCGGAATACTATCCATATCCAGTACAGCGCCACATCCGCTGGCGTTGCACAGTCGTAAAAGGTCAATCGTCAGGCCATCGCTGATATCCATGGCCGCCCGAACGTTGATGTGCCCGCGCACCTTTCGTACCCAATCCAATCGCGGCAGAAAATCGAGATGCTTGCCCAACAGGCTGCCGCCCAGCGCTCCCGTGACAACGATCGCGTGGTCGGCCTGCGCGCCGCTGCGCGTCCAGACACCAGAGCCGGTCGTGCGTCCAATGGCAGTTAAGTGCAAGGCCAATGGTCCGCGCCAACAATTGGTGTCGCCGCCTGCAATAGCGCAGTGAAATTTTTCCGCCGCTTCGCAGACGCCTTCGAAAATCTCAGCCGCAATTTGGTCTGATCTCTCGCTGGGCAGGCACAGCGAAACAAACAGGGCTTCAGGCTCTGCACCCATCGCTGCCAGGTCGCTCAGATTGACATTCACCAGTTTGTGACCCACGCGCCGCGCTTGGACCTCCGATAGTTTGAAATGCGTGCCATCTAACAGGCTATCGGTGGTCACCACCACATCGCCATGCCCACCGTCCAAGATGGCCGCATCATCACCAATGCCCAGTTTCACTTGCGGTAGGCGTGAGGCGCGCATTTTGGCCCATGCCACAAACGACTGTTCCATCTAAGTACTTTCGAGTCTAGGACCTGCGCGCATTCCGCACCGGTGAGAAGGGCTTTACCGCTTAGCGGTGTAGTCGCCACGAAGCGCTTTGCGTTCGATTTCCAGAATCTTGGCGACGCGCTGCAGATGACGCGGCTGCGGTGCATAAACCGCCGATAGAAATGAGCGCATGATTTCAAACGCCAGTTCGGGACCGATGACTCGCGCACCAATGCACAACACATTCATGTCGTCGTGCTCCACACCCTGATGGGCCGAATAGGTGTCGTGACACAAGCTCGCGCGGATTCCCGGAATCTTGTTGGCCGCCACACTTACGCCCACGCCGCTGCCGCATACCAAGATGCCTCGGTCGGCTCGTCCAGAGAGAATCTCTTCGGCGACCAGTTCAGCAAAGTCGGGAAAATCTGAAGGTTGTTCATTGAAGGCGCCGCAGTCCTTCATCGGAATGCCGGCATCGTGCAGAAACTTCTCGACTTGCACCTTCATCGAATATCCAGCGTGATCACCGCCAATCACGCACCGCTGACAAGCCCACTTGGTCATCAATCGATTCCAATTTTTCCCCGAGAAATTACTAAAAATTCACCATCACCAAGATTCTACCACAGCCCGACGGGCCCGGTTAATCCAGCGACAGCGCACCCCCTGAGAGCCACTTAACGGCTACGCCAACCATCCAATGGCCGCGCAACGAACAATGTAGCAGCTTTTGGATAATCGTGCGTGGGTATATGGGCATGGCTACAAGCACTTCGACACGTCCGATTCGGCATTGAGGCACTTTCAACGGGAACAGCCTCTAGCCTTCTTTTCGGTAATCGACGCGCCTCGGGCGATCAACTACCTTATGACAGTTGTTCACGCGACGTAAATGTACCGAATGCCCAACCGGCTTCGAATCTTGGAAGATTGGGGCAACCCAGGGAGAAGATAAAGCACACTGATTTTGTGGGAGACCGTCACTCCTGTTTACGATGAATGTGCCCCAATTCGAATCGGACCTGTCGACGTGCTTAATCGCATAATGTTCCTTGGAGATTGGCGACGGTATTTCCCGCAAAAGACCGTGGCCGATAAAGGGCGAATTCAGCAACTGGATTGCCTGCGGGCCGTCGCATGCGGCATGGTCTTGATCGCTCATTTGGACTCCGTATACGGTTTTCCCGAACTCCCGCCAGAAATGGGCGCTGTTGGGGTGGCGATCTTTTTCGCTCTGTCCGGTTACCTGATTACGCGTGGAATAATCTCTGACACTCAGGCCGGCACGTTCAGCTTGCGAGCCTTCTTCAACAAACGGGCCACGCGCATTTTGCCAGCCTATTTTCTATTGCTGGCCGTGGTCACGCTGTTCTGGCCCGGCAAGGAGAATGGCTGGTGCGCCTCCTTCTCGTTCAATTTCCTATATGTTTCCGGTGCAAGAGACTATTTTCATGTGCAGCAACTGGCTGGTTCAACGCCGCCAGTTGGTCATCTATGGAGTATCTGCGTCGAGGAGCATTACTATTGGTTATGGCCACTGGTGATCCTGTGCTGTTCGCCACGTGTGGCCGGCTGGCTGCTGGCCAGCTTGGTGATCGCGACACCAGGAATTGCTTGGTACTTGGTAACAGCCTTGGACGCGCGCGGAGTCCACCCCGATGTATTTTCCGGCCTGGTGTCCCGATCCACCCTGTCACAGTTGACGGCCATCGCTCTTGGATCGCTACTGGCCCTGAACGAAACCAAATTGCAACATCCGATATTTCGCAATTGGCCGGTCAATTGGACGGCTAGGTGGCCGGCTCGTTGGCGGCTTTCACGACTGCAGGCACTGTCGTGCCTGGCCATCATCGTCTGTCTGGTCGCGCGTGAGCCTTTGCAACAGAATCGTTGGACGACGCCAGAGCAATCGCTCTGCTTCCAACCATGGCTGATCCACTTCTTTGGCGCAGGGTTCATGGCGCTAGGATTGAATATGATCTGGCTATCCAAGCTGCCTTGGATGGGTTACTTGGGCCGAATCAGTTACGGGCTGTATTTGTATCACCTGCCGATCTATGCATCTTGGGGGCTCGCACAAAGCGGGAGTTTTCAAACCTGGTTGGTGGGACTGGGCGCGCTGGTTTCGACCTTGATTGTGGCTGTTGTATCGTTCCATTTCATCGAGTCCCCTTTGATTCAATGGGGGCGAACGAGCGCGCAGAGCCCTTCCCTGGTGCGACAAAACCTTGGCATCGTCTTGACAGTTGGCTTGACCATCGCGTGCTTGAGCGTATTGGTAGCGCATCGCACGCAGCAGCCCCTGGCATCGATTCTCAATCTGGCCCCCAAAATTCCTTTGCATGAGCGACGCCATAATCTG
>JADLDX010001012.1 GCA_020846515.1 Pirellulaceae bacterium | reverse complement strand
CAACGGTGGGTGTGGCGGCTACCCCCAAGTCGATGACGGTCATGCCATGGCCTTGTAGAGTACTTGAGATGGCTTGAAAGAGCATCTCGCCGCTGGATCGGCCATCGCGTCCAACCACGACTTCGCCTGAGCCCAGGTTGGCTGCCAGGGCAGCTACATAGCGCATGGCGACCAATGGAGTAAGCTGGTCGCCTACAATACCACGTAATCCGCTGACACTGATAATTGGTTCAGACACGTCGGGCCTGCTGAATCGAATGGGGGTTTTGTCCGGAGGGGGAGGCAGTTGTATGTCTGCCACGGATGCAGCAGAATTGTATCCGCCCCACCTAGGAGTTGAAGTGGCCCAGGTGGGTGCCGGTCGGGCCATTCTTCCGAATCCGTAATCCAGAATGGCTAATTTGCCTCGTGCGATCCTTATACCCATTTTGTGATCAAGAACGCATGCTGTTGTGAGACGGCAGCGGTATGGCCTGCATCGCCCTGAACAATAAGCATCTCTCAACGCTGAGGAACAACCAATCATGCCACCATCCAGACCCGCGGGCCCATCCAGACCTTTGGGGGCCATCCGATACGATAACGCAGGACGTGTCGTCTTGGTGACCGGTGGAGCACAAGGTATTGGCTTGGCGATATGCCGAGCCTTCGTAGCCAGCGGCGCCACGGTTGTATGTGCTGACATACTGGCTGAATCAAGCGATGTGCCAGCCGAAGTGAAAATGTATCGGACCGACACGGGCAACCCTGTGGACTGCCAGGCCGCCGTGCAATGGACGATTGATCAATGCGGCGGTTTAGATGTCTTGGTCAATAACGCGGCCATTCAACCACCGGCTTCATACGTGCCGGTGGATCAATTGGAGTCCGAGTTGGCAGAACGCATGGTGGCCATCAACTTTATGGGATACACCAACATGGCCAAGCACGCACTGCGCTACATGAAGCAGCAGGGTAGCGGTGTGGTGGTGAACATTGCCAGTGGCCAAGGGGATCGGACCACGCGCGGCGTCCCGATTTACGGTCCGCTCAAGGCCGCCAATATCTTGCAGGCGATGCAGTGGGCTGTTGAATACGCGCGGCAGGGGATTCGCGTCGTTTCCGTATCACCAGGAGCCATCGAAACTCCGTTGGTGCGCGCTAGCCTGGCCGCTCAAGGAGGTGCTGCCGCGCTGGCCAACCGTCATCCACTGGGCCGGATCGGTCAGCCCGAGGAGATAGCTGCCGCAGTTCTATGGCTCAGCAGCCCAGCCGCTTCGTTCGTCACAGGAACCGACTTGGTCGTCGATGGAGGCTTGAGCGCCTTCGGTGCATTTGCCGAACCTTACACGCCCGAGTGAAGTCAATTCCCAGTAGCCACTCTTCCCGTAGCCACCGTCGCCAGACGGTGGATGTGGAGTAGCCACCGTCGCCAGACGGTGGAAGCGTTTCAGGTGATCTTCCACCGCTTGGCAGCGGTGGCTACCCAAAAAATCGTTGACGCAAAAGCCTATCCTGCCAAATGGCGCTACTCAGGAACGCTGTTTATTTTTCCGATGCCAAGTGAGAAATCGGCAACCGGGCATGCAAAAAAACCGCAACACGGCAATAATCGGGCTCGACTGTTTACCTGTGCGGTACAAACGCACCGTCAGACCTCAGACCTTTTTTCAGCCCACGGCCGCGCAGAGTTGCATTCATGAAATTGACCGAGACACTTCGGGACCGATTCGCCCAAGCCCTTGACGGTTGGGTAGACCAACCGCAGGAGTATGCTCAGCGAGTGGCCCCGGCTCGCGATCCGCGATTTGGCGACTACCAAGCCAATATCGCCATGCCCTTGGAAAAAAAACTGGGCATCAAGGCGCTCGAAATCGCCAACCAACTCGTGGCCCGTCTGAAGATCGACGATCTGTGCCTGCCACCGGAGGTCTTGCCACCAGGGTTTATCAACTTGCGACTCAGGCCCGAGGTGTTGGCCAGCCTGGTCCAATCGGCCGTGGTTGACGAGCGATTGGGCGTTGGACAAGTCGCCCAGCGGCTGACGTACGTCATCGATTACTCTTCCCCCAATGTGGCCAAGCCCATGCACGTTGGCCATATCCGCTCGACGGTGATCGGTGATTCGCTAGCGCGCATCTTGAGGTTCCTGGGGCATCGCGTGATCAGCGACAATCACTTGGGCGATTGGGGCACCCAGTTCGGCATGGTCATCTATGGCTACAAACACTTTGTCGATGCCGCAGCCTTTGAAGCCGCCCCGGTGGCGGAACTCAGTCGACTCTATCGACTCGTGCAACAATTGATCAGCTATCAAGCTGCTGTGCAATCGCGACCAGCCGCCCTGGAATTGATTGCACGAGCTACCGAAAAGCTGAGCATGACCCAGGAGCGAGCGGCCGGTAACAAGAAGGCAGAGAAAGAGTTCAAAGCTGCTACGCGCGCTGTGGAAGAAGCCGAACAAGCGCTGATTGATATCGACAAAAAGATTGCTCGAGTGCAATCCGACCCGCTGCTCAATCAATTGGCCATTCAGCATAGTGAATTGGAAACGCGAGCTCAAGGCGAAACGGTGAAACTACACCAGGGCGATCCTGAGAATCTGGCGCTGTGGGAACGCTTTATGCCACTGTGCTTAAGCGAATTGGAGCAAGTCTACCGACGATTGAGCATTACCTTCGACTATCAATACGGCGAGAGCTTTTACCATGCCATGTTGGAGCCATTGGTAGAGCGCTTGACCGCTGCTGGCTTGGCCAAGCCTAGCGATGGCGCCTTGTGTATTTTTGTGCCGGGCTTTGACGCACCTATGTTGGTAAGAAAGGCCGATGGCGCGTTTTTGTATGCTACCACCGATTTGGCGACCATCGAATATCGGCAAGAGCATTTTCAACCCGACGTCATGCTGTATGTCGTTGATCATCGACAGGGCGAACACTTTAACAAACTGTTCGCCGCCGCTCGCACAATCGGTTATGGCCATATTGATATGCAGCATATCGCCTTTGGTACCGTAACGGACAAAGAGGGCAAGCCGTATAAGACGCGCGAAGGCTCCGTCATGGGCTTGGACTATCTACTGGACGAAGCCGTCGATCGAGCCTACCAGGTCGTGTGCGACCCGGAGCGACTGCAGAGAGCCAATCTGCAAATGTCGGAGGTTGAACAACGCACCGTGTCGGAGACCGTTGGTCTGGCCGCCATCAAATACGCCGATCTATGCCATAATCGAACTAGCGACTACGTATTTGATCTCAACCAAATGGTGCAATTGGAAGGCAATACAGCGGCTTACATTCAATACAGTTACGCACGCATCGCCAACATTCTCAAAAATGCTGAGGTCTCGCCAACCAATGCCTGGGCCAGTCAAATTGGTCTGACGCTGGCCGAGCCGGCGGAACGCGATCTGGCGCTGAACTTGTTGCAGTTCGAGGACGCGCTCTGGAGTTGCCTGGATGGATATTATCCCAGTCAACTGACCGCCTACTTGTATGCGCTGGCCAGGCAGTTCGCTAGTTTCTACGATCTCTGCCCCGTGCTCAAGGCTGATACCGCGGAGCTGCGTGCCAGCCGTCTGCTGCTCTGTCACGCGACAGGCTCAACTCTAAAACTAGGGCTGAGCCTGTTAGGTATCGGCGTCGTCGATCGCATGTAGAGTGTGACTACACAGGAGGACTAACTTGGCCTAACGTGTGTCTTAGTGACCCACGGGAGCCTTGTCACTCTACGACGGGGTGATGGTTGCCAGGTTGTTGGTGGACGAGTCGCGGAGCGATTCGT
>JADLDX010001011.1 GCA_020846515.1 Pirellulaceae bacterium | reverse complement strand
CCGCAGCAATGGTGCCTCGCAGGTAGTTGCCATTTGTCTTGGCCAATTCGGCCGCGGTTAGTTTTTCTTCCGACATCGTCGCCGAGTCTCTCTTAGTTCATAAAATCAGGAGGAGAAAATTTTTCTAGCAACCTTCCGGATCAAGGCCAGCGGGTGAGCGCTGACAAGCTTAAGACAGGAAAGTTACCTATGATTGTAGGGCAAAGTGGTGTTTGGTGTCAGGAGTAAAATATGTCATGGCCCAGCCGGGAGTCGCGAGAGCAAAAAATTCTCGTCCCAGGCACTTGCTCCAGGAAGTCGCACGCACTCTTGACTGGGGGCGATACCTACCACCACAATGACGGTCGCTATGTTAATAGAACGGACTGATCGCGGCTTGAGTATACGGACGCCCGCGAAATTGAATTTGTTTCTGGAAGTGCTGGCCAAGCGCGCTGACGGATATCACGAGATCGACACAGTCATGTGCCCGGTATCGTTGCTGGACCAGCTTCATTTTGAACCTGGCCCGGGAGATCAGATCGACTTTACGATACATTGCCCTTCGGCCCCAGCGGCTGATCCGGCTTGGCAGATTCCTGCCGACGAAACCAATTTGGTTGTAAAAGCGTGGCGATCGGTCGCCTTGGCCCTAGGTCAACCGGCTGGCTGCCGCATAGTATTAGACAAACAAATACCGGCCGCGGCTGGACTAGGGGGTGGTAGTGCCGACGCTGCGGCAGCCATCGTGGCTGCTTTGGTAGCTCACGATCGCTGGGACCGAACCCTGGCCACCCAAATCGCTAGCCGATTAGGTAGTGATATTCCTCTTTTTTTAGGAGACCATCAAAGCGGCATTGGATTAGCACGAGCAACTGGACGAGGCGAACATGTCGAGATTTTATCGGGCCGACCACCATTGTGCTTTGTGATCTCACACCCGCCGGTCGGCTCTTCAACGGCCGAGGTTTACAAACTGTGGCGCCTTGGCCACCGAATTCGCTCTAGTAAAGATGTGCTGGCTTTATGCAACGACGGCTCGAATCACCCGACCAGTGATCTCGCGGCTAGCTCTTGCCCAGAACAGCTCTACAACGCTCTGCAGTCGCCGGCCAGCCAACTGACCGATTGGATTGCGAGGCAATTGGAGGCGTTTGCGAGGTTGGGTAAACCCAAAGCCATAATGAGCGGCAGCGGATCAGCCTGTTTCGCCATAGTGAACAATCTTGACGAAGGTCACGTCATCGCTAAAAACATGATCGAACTTGGACTGCCCAGAGCTTACGTCGCGACGGCCTGGTATGCAGCACCCATTGAGCAACAACTTGAACGCATCACCTGACCAACAAGAATGCAGCCATCGACGCCTAGAAACGGATTGCAAAGGAATTTCTAGCATCGGTGAGCGACAGAAATCTTACGGACGATATTGCCCTTAGCGCGCAGAGCCGAGTGGATCCACGTTCCATGCATCAAGGAGCAGAGACGGTGGAGATTACCGAGGTTCGAGTAAAGCTGATGGAGGAGTCGGAAGACCGGCTTCGCGCCTTCTGCTCGATTACGTTCGACAGTTGCTTTGTCGTGCGCGATCTGAAAATTATCGAAGGCAGCCAAGGCCCCTTCGTGGCTATGCCCAGTCGCAAGCTGACGTTCCGTTGCAGCCGCTGTGGTAACAAAAACCATCTCCGCAGCAACTACTGCAATCAGTGCGGCTCTCGACTGCGCGAATCACGCGAGTCTCGCGACGAAGAAATGCCTAACAAACTTTACGCCGATGTGGCCCATCCCATCAATCAAGCTTGCCGGGATCTGATTCAATCCCGAGTCGTTGAAGAGTACACGCTGGAGCTCGAGCGTGCCAAGCAGCCCGGTTACGTATCGCGTTATGATGACGCTTATGAAACTCACGATTCCCTCGGCCCTCTCGTGCCTCCGCCACATCTAGGCCTGCGGCCTGCATCCACTCCGGCCTCCCCGCCTGAAGATGCCAAGCATAAACGCGAATCTATGTGACCAAGTGTGTAGCCCCGGCACTCCGTGACGGGGTTTTATGTAGCCGAGTCGCTCCGCGACTCGGTCTTGTGGAAGAGAATGACGAGTCGCGGAGCGATTTGTCTACAGCTCGTGAACGCAGGCTCAAACTTGCTATACTGCCCACCTGCTTGATCCTTCCTGCTAGTCCTCCTCTTGCCTCGGTTCATACTCACCATGCGCATCGAACGCATCGAAACACTGGTCTGTCATGCGCGCATGCGCAATTGGGTGTTTATCAAAGTCATTACCGATACGCCGGGTCTGTTCGGCTGGGGTGAAGCCACGCTTGAGTGGCATACGCGCAGTATCGTTGGTGCCGTCGAGGACCTGTCGCAGTTGCTTATCGGTGAAGATCCGACGCGACCTGAGCATCTTTGGCAAATGATGTGGCGACAACACTTCTGGCACGGTGGCGACATCGTGCGCGCCACGGCCATTTCAGGTATCGATATTGCGCTGTGGGATATCGTGGGCAAGCAACTCGGCGTGCCGTGCCATAAACTATGGGGCGGTCCGGTGCGCGACTACATTCGTTTGTACTGTCACTTGGGTGGTGGAAATCTGGAGAGTTTCTACGAGACGCCCGTGGATAATGCTAAGCAGTTCGCCGATCTGGCGCATGAGGCTGTCGCGGCAGGGTTCACAGCCTTTAAGTCCATGGCGGTGCCTCCCACTATGCCTATCGAAGGGCTGAGGCCTGTTAAGGCGGCTGAGGCATGTGTGGCTGCCATGCGTGAGGCTGTTGGGGATTCGATCGACATCATGGTCGATTGTCACGCTCGGCCTTCACCAGCCATGGGGATGCGTTTTGCCAAGGCCCTCGATCCCTACGGTCTGTACTTCTTCGAAGAGCCGTGTTGGCCAGAGAACATTGCTGGCCTGGCCGCAATCAATGCGGCCGTGACCACGCCCATTGCGACCGGCGAACGCCTGACACATCTTGCTGCTTTTCGCGATCTGTTCGAGGCGCGCGGTTGCGAGATTTGCCAAATGGACATCACCCATTGCGGCGGCTTTACCGAAGCACGTCGTATCGCTGCCCTCGCCGAAGCTCATCGCATCGCGCTGGCTCCGCATAATCCTCAAGGGCCTGTTAGCACGGCCGCTTCGCTCGAGTTCGGTTTCTCGCAGCCCAGTTACATCATCTGCGAGTCGGTGCATGAGGATGTGCCGTGGCGTCGCGATGTCGTCCAAGAAGGTTTCGCGGTGGAGCCCGCTGGTCGCATCGTACGGCCCAATACGCGACCCGGCTTGGGCATCGAAATCAACGAAGATGAAGTGCGTAAACATCCCTTCCAGCAGGAGATTGCACAACGCGTCTTTTACCGAGATGGCAGCGTCGGCGACTGGTAGGATTGTTTATTTAGGGCGGGAGCATTAACGCTCACGCCCCGCTGTTGCATGTCGGTAGTCGTCTCAAACTTGAGCGGGCGAGATCGGTGCTTTGGGAGCGTGTTTTCCAAACATATCAAGGGTGCTAACAGGAACGATTTATGGCTTCGCTTACATCGCGTCATTCGGCCTTGTCGGCTCGAATCGGCCTGGCTCGCGTGGATATAACGCCGCCGATCGGGGTTTATGCTCGGAACTGGGGGGCCGCTCGACATGATATGGCCACTTCGATTCATCGCCCGCTAACGCTGACAGCGCTGACCATTTCGAGTCTGACTGATTCGCAACAGCCGCCTCTGGTCTTGCTGGATGCCGACTTGGGGTGGTGGAAGACACCTCAAGTTTTCACGCGAGTGCAGTCCAGTTTGTTGGCCGCGGCAGGACATACCGATGCGTATCGCCTGGCCTTTGCCCTCTCGCATACGCATGCTGGTCCGCCGCTCATGGAGCCGGACGATTCGCTCCCAGGCAGCCATTTGATTGGTCCGTGGTTAGAAATGATGATCAGCCGCGCGCAAGCCGCCATTGGCTCTGCTTTGGCTACCGCCGACGAGGCCGTTTTGGAATGGCACACGGGGCATTGCAACCTGGCGGCGTATCGCGATTTACCCGACCCAGACCCAGCGAAATCGCGAATCGTCTGCGGGTACAACCCAGTGGGCACCGCTGATGATACGCTGGTGGTCGGTCGCATCTGCGATCGCTCAGGTCGCGTCTTGGCGACGCTGGCTAATTATGCGTGCCATCCCACGACATTGGCTTGGGACAACACAGCCATCTCGCCCGATTTTATTGGGGCGATGCGCGAGACGATGCAGCAAGCGACCGGAGCGCCAGCCTTGTTCCTGCAAGGTGCATCGGGTGAACTCTCGCCGCGTGAGCAGTACGTGGGCGATACCGCCATCGCTGATCGACATGGTCGCCAATTGGCCTATGCCGCTTTGGCCACACTGGAAGACATGGAGCAGCCTGGGCACGAACTGGCCTATGAACGCACGGTCGAATCCGGCGCACCGCTGGCGGTTTGGGCGCCTCGTCCCATCCAATCATGCACCACTGTGTCAGCCATACCGGCGATGGTGCAGTTGCCGCTTAAGGACTGGCCATCGGCCGACGAGTTGGAGCAGCAACGCATTGCCTCGACCGATCGAGCTTTGGAAGAACGTCTGCGCCGCAAACGAGATATTCGTCGCGCATTGGGGGACGGCCAAACCTATGCCTTGCCCATTATGGCTTGGCGATTGGGTGATGCGGCCATCGTCGGCAGTTGCTGTGAAGCGTATTCGGTGTTCCAGAGTGAACTGCGCGAGCGCTTTGCTGGTCGTACGATAATCTGCATGAATCTGGTCAATGGTTCGATGGGATACTTGCCTCCGCAAGCTTTGTATGATCAAGATCTGTATCAAGTTTG
>JADLDX010001010.1 GCA_020846515.1 Pirellulaceae bacterium | reverse complement strand
CTTATCCCGAGCCATTCTTCGACGTTGGTGCTTGTATTGAGAATGGTACGCTTTTGGCGATCTACGTTGAAAAACAATACATGCGGCTGGATGAGGTTGGAGAACTGATAAGCAATATGATCGGTGGAATCGAGATAGTCATCTACCACTTCCACCGCCGCTACAATCGCCATTTGAGATTACGCCAAGCAAAGCAATTCTACTCGTCAATGCATTACCCCAGATGGACAAAACGAAGGCATTGACGACGTGGATAATGTCCGATGTAGTTGACTCTAGTGTCAGGATCAGCAAAAGGACGTCGAATTGCACACAATTGCACCTTGGCTAACTCCGCTGGTATAGCTACGCGCATGGGAGCCCAGGGTGCGCCGCGTCGCCTCTAGGCGACGGAATGCGCCGTCAGGCCATTTGATGCTCACTTTCAGCCGAAATAGTTGACGTATAAAGCAATGGATCGGCGGAG
This sequence comes from Pirellulaceae bacterium, assembly GCA_020846515.1. Lineage (GTDB taxonomy): Bacteria > Planctomycetota > Planctomycetia > Pirellulales > Pirellulaceae > Aureliella. The sequence continues at coordinate 4,393 of JADLDX010001010.1, read as the reverse complement.
GGGCCATCCTTCTGCCCTTGTACTCATGGAGATGGCACAGCTTGTAAGTCGTTAAACTCCGCTGGGCATTAACTTTGAATTTTAGGTGCCTTCATCCCATATTGTGTGTCGGCGTGCTGAGCACCGGTTCACAACGGACATCCGTTCGCACCGAGTTGGCGATAAAGCATTCTGCGTGGGCTTCGTGGTGCATGTCGTGAATATCCTGTGGCGAGGGAATTCGATCACCGCTGAAGGTCACACAGGGCCGCAATGTGACCAGGGTGATCGACAGTTTTCCATCAACACACTTCTCCATCACCCCTAGAGCTTCGTCACGATAGCTATTGACAACGAAGCCGCGATTGGCAGCGATGGACAAGAAGCACAACATGTGACAACTTGACAAGCTCGCCACGAACGCCTCTTCTGGATCAACCGCAGACGCATCAGACAGCGGAAGCGGCACGATGTGCGGCGATGATGACGCAGGCACGGTGCAACCGCCATCGAACTGCCAAATATGGGCTCGGCTGTAACGCTTGTCAGTAAAGACCGCGTCGTTCCTTTGCCACGTAATTGTGGCCGCGTATGTGCCCATAGTAAGCCTTTTCTCGATAGGTTGGGATTGGGGGCGATTATCAAAGTCAGAGCCACACATCGTTCGGAGCGGTCATGTCGCCACCGATGTTGCCAGTGTTGACAATGCCGCGTGGCTCGATCACCAGCACATGGCACTCCTGGTCCGCAGATGGCTTGTGCTGGATTCCGCGTGGCACCACGAATAATTCTCCCTTAGTCAATTCAACAGTCGCCTCCGGCAGTTCGATTTTCAATCGGCCCGACAAAACGATAAAGGCTTCGTCTGTTTCCGCATGTTCATGCCAGACAAATTGCCCCTGGACTTTGACTAGTTTGAACTGATAGTCATTGAGTTCGGCGATCACTTTCGGCGACCAATGATCCTGGAATTGGCTCAGTTTCTCATGAAAGTTGATTGGCGAGTAAATCATGTTTTCCCATCCAGTTGCTCGTCAGCGACCGATTCACTTAAATTGCGGTAGTAACATGTCGTGCTGCACGGTGCGCCATCGGGCATGAGTGCAAAGTTTGGAATGTCCCCCACGCGGACCCAATCGAGACGTTCGTAGAGTCGAGCAGCATCTCCGTTTGTAACGGCATCCAATACGAGCAGTGTTTTGCCACAATCGCGAGCCAGCGATTCCGCTGTTCGCATCAGGTCGGCTCCCAGCCCTTGTCGTCGTGCGCGGCGATGGACTAACATCTTCGCCAGATCGGCCCGATGTGGTTGGTTCTCGGGAAGATCGAGTATCAGTTGGACTGTGCCGCAGATTCCCTGTTCGTCCCTGGCGATTAGCAATGCCCGCTTGCCCGCTGCCATTGCCTGGCCGACACGACTCCAGAATTCGAAGGCTCGGTCGTGGGTAAAGGGGGACATGAAGCCGACCGAAGCGCCACCCTCTACGCAATCCATGAGCAGGTCGCACAGACCTTGAATGTGCTCGCTGGTGAGTTCTTTAGGTTGCTCGATGAGTTGATGATTCATCACGTTTTCCTCTTGGAAGGGACTTCCGTCACCGAAGCCACCAGATAACGAGCAGGCTTGCGCGTAGGATTCTCAAAGACGTTGGTCCCTTCGACTTTCACAGCCAGGCAGTCTCCTGCGTTGAGGCGATGGCACTGATTCTCAAAAGTGATCTCGATGGTTCCCTCTAGCATCACGAACTGGTGGTAGATCGCCACGTCGCGCCCGTGACTCTCGAAGACAACGCGAGCTTTCGGCGGGAACTCGATCTCTACGAGCTGCAGCGGTTGTGGCACATGCGGAGGCGATAAATTTCTCCGGACATACCCCGTTTCAGGATCACGCCATTCCGTTTGACAAGCACGTCGCTGTATGGGTTCACTCGGAACCTCGCTCTCAACATCCGCTTCGAACAACTTCGCCAAAGTCACATTCAGTCCGACGGCGAGTCTTTCAAGAATCACCGCAGTGGGACTGCATTCCGCACGCTCTATGAGCGACAGCATCGACCGACTGACCCCGGTCTTGGCTGCCAAAGCATCCAAAGACAACCCCGCCGCCGCCCGCAATCGCCGGACCTGACCCGAAATTCGCAAATTTATATCGCCTGTGGTATCCATCATGCTGGACAATTTTGTCCAGCCCATGGGCGTCTTGTCAAGATAGACGCATGAAATTGGTCATGGCGAACTGGACAAGACCTCTTCAAACTCAACACCTGCGGTTGTTTTTGATAAAGAGTCAACCACTTCCTGCTGGATCAGTTAGATTTACCAGTGCGTCATTGTTCGGCGTCGATCATGAGTCGGGCTAAACCGTACGCTAGCGACTGATTAAAAGCGGAACGGCGCAAGCCGTCCGGTACCTGCTTAGAAGCGGAACGGCGCGCGCCGTCCGGTACCGACGTTGATGTGCTAGGAAACTCACCGTACGGCTTGCGCCGTTACGCTACAAATCAAAGAAAAGTGACTGCCGCTAACGCGCCAGCCCACGGTTTTCGGCCCATGTTATGATCGACGCCCATTGTTCGCGTACTCGCAAACCTAAAAGCTAAATCACCCTTAGAGGAACCAGATGCCGGCTTACATGATCTTTATTCGCGAACAAACACTCGACCGCGCCGAACTTGAAGCGTATTGGGCCAAAGTTGCTGCCACTCTCGAAGGTGTTCCAATCAAAGTACTTTCCGCCTATGGTCCCCATGTGACACTTGAGGGCCCAGAGGTTGAAGGCGTAGTGATCGCAGAGTTTCCAAGTACGGAAGCTGCTCGCCAGTGGTATGACAGCCCTGCATACCAAGATGCGGCGAATCATAGAAAACGGGGCGCGATCTATCGCGGCTTGATTGTCGAAGGCACACCCACTTGACCAGGACGGCGTGAGTGAACGCCTTCAATGTAGTAGGGATTGGGAAGGCTTTTCTTTTTTTGTTGCCAGTCTGGCTCGAGAGCTAAATTGCTTACTTGAGTCGGACGGACGCGGTCCCAAGCACGCCATGTCCGTCCTTGGTTACGAACACTCGAGCTTGCAGTTCCCCAGCAGAAAGCGGTTGGAAACCTGGAATTGTAGCTGTATATCTAGACTGCGTTTCGAGCTGCCGCGTGCTGACAATTGCTGGCGACATTTGAGTTCCTGCCTTAGGATGAAATTGAACCTGCAATTCGCAACTGCCTCCAACGAGCATCTCTGGAACTTCAAATTCGATGACAACTTCCGAAGAGCCAATCTCGGCTTTGACATCAACGTCGAGTGTGGATTCAAGATAAGGAATCTTAAGAGCTGGATCACCCAGCAGTGTCCACATCTCAAGATGTTCCAATCTTTGTTTATCCAACGGTACTGCACCGCGACTCCCGTCCGCCTGATCGTAGAGCCAAAAAGTCAGCGGATCCATCTTGCCAACGCCGAGTCCCCCCGCGATGGAAAGCCAATAATCATGTAAACGGGTCGGTGGTTTTGGTTGAGCAACCAAATGGACAAAAGCATCCAATGCCAATTGTCCGTGTGCGGCATAACTTTCCGCGTATGCTCCCACTCCGGCGACAGGTCCATCTGGGTTAAGTACCGACGCCGTAAGAAAACCCTTGCCATTAGGCCCTGACATCTGACAACTAAAGCATCCAGTGGTTAGAACAACTCCGGGACTGGACAGTATCTGGACTCGTTCCCATTCTGAACGCCCGAACACGAATTGATCTTCAGACCAAATACCTTCGGCTCCAGAATGGCCGGCATAGATCGTAAAGCTCTGCCCTTGTGATAGATCGTATCGCATTCGCTCCGAAAAAGTCTTGCGATCAACAGAATACGGCGTGTTCGGGAAATCGATCAAACAACTGCCTTTCCATGCCAGGTTGAGTTGGCTTAAGCTTTTGTTGACAGCCGATTTGACTATGGTTTCTCCAAGTCGCTTTTCGAGAACCGAGTTGCCGCCGGGGTGACCAACCCATAAATTCAAGCGATTTGTCCACGGTCCAATCGATTGATCTTCGTATCGAATTACTTTGGCCACGAATTGCCGTACATCTTCAGCGTTGCGGGCTGGGAACCGTCCCACAGCCACTGACGGCACGCCGCGTTCGTCCGGTAAACCGTAGGCATGGTCAGTAGGCGCATTTTTCATACGCCCCTGCTTACCAATCCCTGGAGGTACATATGAGTTTTGTCTGCTCTCGGTCCAGTCGCCCACTAGGAACACTATGGTTGATCGATTTGGTTCATGAACTTCCGAGATTTTGTTCCGAATGTAGTCCGCATTCCAATCACTGCTTGGCAGTCGGCTGTCTCGAATGACTTTAATTACTTCAAATCCTTCTTGATGGCGACGACTAACCAGCGGTTGCAACTCCTGCACCAGTTCGGCCGTTG
>JADLDX010001009.1 GCA_020846515.1 Pirellulaceae bacterium | reverse complement strand
TCGCGGCCGGTTCCTTAGGAGCAGCCGTTGTTTCTTCCGCAGTTGTTTCTTCCGCATTGGACTCCGTCATGGTCGTCGGTTCCGCCAGCAATTGATTCAATACTTGATCAAGAAAATCTGGCTTCAGTCCACTAGCGCGCAGGACGCCGGCGCGATCAATAACAACTGTGTTGGGCGCAAACTTGATACCGAGCGAATTGGCGGTTTCGCCAATGGGCCATGCATCCGCGGCCGCAGGACGATCGACGGCTATCGGCAAGTCGATCCCTTTTTCATCAGCCAGGCTTTGCATACGTTCGGCGTTCGAACGCGCATCGCAAACCGCTACAAACACGACACCCTGTTTCGCGAATCGCTCGGACACCGCTTGCAGTTTAGCCAGTTGCTCCATGGAGACCGACAATTCGGGACGAACGAACTGCACGACGCGTACCTGTTTATCCCAACCTGATCGATCGGGTTGTTCGCCAATCCAATTGGCGACGACTAACTTCGGAGCCGGCTTACCTTCGGCTGCCCGCATCTCTTTCAATCGCTTCTCGCCACCCAAGAACCAGGCATCTGGTAGGTTGGCGGCCCGCTTGGCCAGCAGGCCGCTGGCCGACATGCTGGCTGGCGGCGGCGATTCGTCCAGTAACTGCTTGACGACCTCTTCTATCTTGTCAGGCTTGATACCAGCCCCGCGCACGGTACCCGTACGATCGATGATGAAGTACGTTGGCCAGAACTTCAACGCATAAGACTTGGTCGTAGCGCCAGAGCCGGCTTCTGAATTATCAAGGGCGACCGGGTAGTTGATGCCCTTCTCGCTGATCACTTTGTCGACTTCATCCCAGCCTGATTTTGCATCGTGAATCCCGATGAGCGCAACGCCGCGATCTTTGTACTTGTTATAAAACTCGATGTTCTTTGGCAGCACAGCCATACACGGACCACACCAGGTTGCCCAGAAGTCGAGCACTACGATTTTGCCTTTGAGCTGCTCGAGTGTTGTCGAGTCGCCTTTCCATTCCGCAACCGAGATCTCTTGGGCGGGTTTGCCTTCGAGGTCACGCAGTTCTTCCAAGCCTTCGCCATCTCGCACATACCATTCATTGGGAAAGCCCGCACCGCCGCCACTGGTTGGTGATAGACTCACCCCGCTGGACGGTACCAACTGGGCCATCAGTCGATTCGATGCGCTCATGGCCTGCATACACAACAGCATGCAAACGCACATGATCAGCCCACGCCTCCCTGGGCAGACGAATTGCGATTCCATCATCATCCTCGTTCCTTTCTCGACGGACCACGACACACAAGGCTCGAGCACAAAAAGTTCGAACTAGATTCAGACTGGCCAGAACTATCGTCAGCGACAGCCTCGATTGTAGTCCATGCCAGCCCCTGGAGCGCTCGTTCCCCTGGCAATGCGTACGGCCGAATATGGGAAAATGTCCTACATCACGTAGCCACCGTCGCCACGTAGCCACCGTCGCCAGACGGTGGACACGCTAACCAAAGCATGAACCACTTCGCTGCTAACTCACCTCTGCGTCGCACGCACCCTCCCCGAAAAAACAGGTTGCAATAGCACCTGTTTTTTCGACCCTCCCGCAGGGCCCGCAGGGAAGGATAGTTTGCCGCATCCGTCCCCCCGTTACCAGACGGTGGACACATAATCACCCACGCCGGCTCACTCGCCCGTGTCGCGATCGACCGACAAGCCTAACTGCTTGATTTTTTGTTGAAGGGATTGCCGATGGACGTTCAAACGCCTAGCCGCTGCGCTGATGTTGCCGGCTTCTAATTCGAGCGCCCGGACAATGGCAGCTCGCTCAAAGTTCGTGGTCAATAAATCGCGGGCTTCGGTCAACGGCAAATCGAAGTAGTCGTCAAAGAATCCAGCTGGAGCGCATGGAGCAGCGTCCTGTACCTGGCCGGACAACCCCAAGTCTCGCGCCGTAATGCAATCCGTCTCCGCCATCGCCGCAGCCGACAGCACGCATTGCTTCAACTCGCGTACATTACCCGGCCAAAGATGGTTGACCAGCGCGGATGCTGCGTCACTGGATAGCGTGAATCCAGGTCCCAGAAATTCAATGGCTAACGGCAAGATGTCTTCGCGTCGCGATCGCAGTGGCACAATGTTCAGTTCAATGCCGCGCAGTCGAAAGTACAGGTCCTGTCGAAATAGTTTTTCACTAATGGCTTGTTCGAGATCTTGATGCGTAGCGCTAATGACGCGTACATCAACCGCGATGGTCTCTTCGGTTCCCACAGGTTGCACGATACCTTCTTGCAAGACGCGTAGTAGTCGAGTCTGTACGTTCAGCGGCATGTCGCCGATCTCGTCCAGGAACAACGTGCCGCCATCGGCTTGACGAAACACACCTTCCCGCGCGCGCTCTGCCCCCGTGAAAGCGCCTTTCACATGGCCGAACAACTCACTTTCCACTAATGATTCAGCGATCGCCGCCGTGTTGACCGCAATGAAGGCTTTGTTCGCGCGCCCGCTGCGCTCATGTAATTCGCGCGCGACTAGTTCTTTCCCTGTGCCACTCTCACCACGGATCAAGACCGGCAGGGAGACCCGCGCGGCGCGTGCGATTTGGCCAAACAATGTCTGCATCGGGCGACTGGTACCCAGCAATGCTCCGCATGCGGCTCCATTTTCTAAACGGTCCTGCAGTTCCAGCACTTGGCGTTGCAGCTGG
>JADLDX010001008.1 GCA_020846515.1 Pirellulaceae bacterium | reverse complement strand
TCGAGTTGCGGCCGCTTTGGACATCGCCTGATGCGAGTGATCGCGCCGCTGAGCGAATCCGACCACATGCGAAGAACCACCCGAATACGCCTGCAAACCTCGAAGCTCCAACTGCTTCGACTTCGTCACGATCTCGCCCAATTTCAAAGCGGGCTCGCCTGGTTCGATGCCGGTTCGATGATCGCCCACATCCAGGTCGATTAATACGCCCAGCTTTGAGCCAACCTTGGCCGCAGCTTGTGCGTACATCGCTACCTGCTGAGGGTGATCTACGGCCACAGTCACATTGCGTCCACCGGCTGCCAGGCTGGCCATCCTTTCAAATTTGCTCGGGGTCGCGATGGGTGATGCCAACAATATTCCAGCGATGTCTCCCGCCGCCATCACTTCTGCTTCGCTGACGGTGGCTACACACACTCCGACAGCGCCCAAGGCTTGTTGTCTCCGAACAACTTCAACACACTTATGGGTCTTGGCATGGGGACGCAACTGTTTTCCATGCGAACTTGCATGCTTGGCCATCTTCGCCAGATTGCTTTCGAAAATGTCGAGATCCAAAAGCAATGCCGGCGTGGGAAGGTCAGCTTTCGCAAGCCCTTTGACTGGCCCAACCGTTCTAATTTTCTTCGCAAGCTCTTGATCACCGTAGGCTCGCGGAAGCCAGGCCGCTACAAGACCTACACAAGAGACCCAACCAGCCATTCGTCGCGAAATTCTCATGAAATGATCTTCCAACAGATACGGTGGTGGCCGAAACAGCCTCGATTCTGAGACTGATGCACAGCGTTGTCAACCATATTTACGTAGGCGTGTCGCTCCGCGACTCGCTAAAAGCGACCGACTAACCCAAGTGTGCTCGTTTTTGCTTAACCTGTTGAGTCAGCTGGTACAGGCAATAATGAACGACGATGATAGCGACGAGTCGCGGAGCGATTCGTCTACGTGGGCGTGTCGCTCCGCGACTCGCTAAAAGCGACGGAGCGATACGTTCACGGGAGACTCACTATGGAATATACGTTGATCGGTTACTTCCCCAAGCTTCGACTGACGCGTGAGAGCTGGCCAAAGCACGAGGGCGAGTTCCTAGCGCCAAAGTCCATCGATCGCATCGCTAGCGTAAGCTACTGCCTCGCCAAAGGACCTACCTCGTTTGACTTCCCTGAGATAAGCCAGGCTAGTTTCAATCAATACGGCGGCTTCAATCGACTGGCGGACGCGCACAGCGCGATCGATAAGAGCGCGATCGAGGGCCGCAATAAGTATGATCTCTACGCCTATGCCCTGCCCAGTCTCATCTATACGGACGGTATCGCGATGCCGTTGGAAATCGGCTGCGTCGAACCTGAAGAATTCCCTGACTCAGGCATATCCTATGTCCGTCTTGGTTTCGATGTCGTGGAAATGGAACACTGTAACCTTGGTCATTCGCCCTTAACCTGCAATGGTCAGGCTGGATTGTTTACTGAGATGCTGAACGAATACTGCTTGATCACTCGCGAAGAGGATGCGATCTCTTTGGCGAAGCGGTTCTCGATCGAAAAACCAGAACCAGGCTCGTACACCTTCATCGAAGTCTGGCTGCTGACTGCCAGCCGGTAGTCGCTGGTCAGCCGGCAGTGCAGATCATGGCAATGCGAAATTGCGATTCCATTTCCCGCGATCCGCCCCTAACCGCCGGTAATTCCGACTAGAATGAACTAGCCAAATTCCGGTTTGGCCCCTTCCGGCTCTCCGTTGTCCGAGGTTGTCCCTTTCGATCATGTTTTTGACGCCAGCGAGTTTGCTCTATCGCCTGAGAAAGCCAGACGAAACCTCGGCTTGGGATCGGTTTGTGGAACTCTATTCACCCCTGCTCTATCACTGGGCCAGGCAACTTGGCTGCCAGCAATCCGACGGGGCGGATCTGGTCCAAGATGTGTTCGTCATTCTCTGGCAGAAAATGCCCGAGTTCGAATACGACTCGCAACGCAGTTTCCATGCATGGCTCAAGACCATCTTCCTGAACCGCTATCGGTCGCTCGAACGAAAACGCATTCCCTTAACCATGGAATCAGGTTCGAATCTATGCGATAACGACGCCGAGATCACACTGGATGATTCGGAAGATAACCAATACTTATTGCGAAAGGCTCTGCAATTCGTCGAGTCCGAGTTTTCGGAATTGCAACAAAAAATTTTCCATGCCTATGTCTTGGAACAACGTACTCCCCACGCAGTTGCCGCCTCGATGGGCGTCTCGGTAGGCACCGTATACGCCATCAAGTCGAAGATCTTAAGTCGACTGCGACAAGAGGTCAGACATATTTTTGAGTAAGTTGAGAGTTCGTCTGGCAGTGAGCATGTGCGTGAGCGGTCAGAATTGCGCTGGCCGTGCGACTCACTGCTACTTCCTCACCCGCGCGACACGCAGGCCGAGATCGTAGTAAGTCCAAGGTTCCGTTGGCTCGAGTAAGTTGGCTACCTTGCACCTTTCAGCGTCGTCCTGCCAGCCGCCACCGTGAATCCATCTGGCCCGCTTGTCCGGAACATTCGCCAGATCGTTACACCATTCAAAAACATTGCCGTGCATATCGTACAGCCCCAGTCGGTTCGGAGCGTAAATACCGACTTTGCATGGTCTTTGCAATCCATACAGTTTGGTATTGGCTTTGTAGGATACCAGCGTCTTGGTGGGCTTGTCGAAATAGAAGGTATGTTCCCGGTCGAAGTCTGCCGGCATGGGGCCTTCCTGACAGGCATAGGTCCATTCTGCTTCAGTAGGCAAGCGATAACTCCATACCGAATCGCTGTCTAATTGATTGAGCTTCTCGAGAAAGACCTGGCAGTCAAGCCAAGATACGCGTTCCACCGGCAGCCGAGCCAACTCAGCATCGCTGAGCCACTTGACCTTGTTAGCACCCGGCCCTTGTCGGCTGAAGTAACTCGGATTGGTGCCCATGACTTTGACCCATTCTTCTTGAGTCACTTCGTAACGACCGAGATAGAAATCACGATCGATCTCAATTGGGCGATCGCCAACATACTGATCGAAGTTACCAGTGCCTCGCAATGTTTTGCCCGCCGGTACTAACGCGAACTCCATGCCGAGGCTATTGACGAAGTCCACTTTTCGCACAGGTCGTCTTTCAGGATCAAACTCCGTCAGCAACGTTGCGGCTGGCTGGTCATTGATGCGCGTCAGAGACGGTATGTCTTTCAGACATTGGTGCCAATTAGGTAGTTCGTAATCAATCTCGATCCACTTTAAAGGCATGCCTTTGGCTAGAGTGATGTCTTTCACCAGCGTGCCACGGATTATGAGTTCTTCGATCGGTACATCTTGAACTGGTGAAAGATCAGCGACGAGCGTGTTGCTGCAATAGAGGCTGCGCAGTGGCATACCTTTCAGAGGTGAAAGATCGGAAACCTGTGAGACATTCACGCATAGGAAGTCTAGCGGTGCACCGGCCAATGGTGCCAGATCTATCGGCTGGCCGTTCCCGCCAATGTTCAGTCGTTCTATCGGCATGCCGCGCAGAGGCGTGAGGTCATTGCCCGACCAACTCCACAACATAAGCTGTCGAAGCTGCATGCCGGCCAGGGGCGTCAAGTCGGCAACGGGTGAGTAATCGAGGGAGAGTTCCTGCAGTGGCATGCCCTTGAGCGCTGTGAGATCAGCGATCACATATCCACCGTGTAGTCCAAAAATGTTCAGCGGCAGCTCATGAATTGCGCTGACATCAATGGTGGCCATCTCCCATGTACTGCCGCCTTCGATCACCAGCGACCGCAGCGACTTCAAGCCACGTAGTGCGTCGAGATTGGCAACGTTCTTGCCCGTGATGGTCAGTCCAACAATCTCGTCTGCATCAATCACCGGGCGCAGCACGCCTTGGAATCTCGAATTGCTCGCCATGAAGTCAGCGTTTAGACGCTGGAAGCGCTGGTTGGCTTGTTCAGCCCAAGCGATGGCCAGATCGTCCGCCGGCTTAGCGTCTAACTTGGCTTCTGGATTGGCAGCGGGTGTAGTTTCCGAACTGGGCTTCAACGCTGGTTCTGGCCTGGCTTTTGTAAGGGACAAGGCACTTGGCGCATCGGGTGCCCGCAATGAGGGCGACAGGGCCAGACCCACAACGGCCAACAATCCCACCGCCGCCGCGATACCCGGCCAGCGTTGGCTGGTCTCAACACTCCATTCTTTCAGCTCTTTCGAGTCTTTTGAATGAGCGAGAGTCCCGAACACATCCGGTTGAGCAAACTCGGCCACGCCCGAATCGAGTTCGCGTTTCACCTCTCGCAGGTCGGCAGCCACTTCGCGAGCCGTCTGCGGCCGTTTGCTTGGATCCTTCTCCAACAACTGCATGGTCAGTCGCGATAGTCGCAGCGGTATCAATGCATTGCGAGTCGCTGGCGAGTCGGGTGTATCGGCTGCCAGCGCCATCAAGGTTCCTAACATGGACTCCGCTTTAAAAGGTACCTCGCCCGTACATAGGTAATACAGTACGCAGCCCAGCGAAAACAGATCCGAGCGAGCATCGACCGAACTTTCACCGCGAGCTTGTTCAGGAGCCATGAAGGCTGGGGTTCCAACAATCGCGCTGGCATGCGTCAAGTGCATGTCGTCCGCATCCATACGGGCTAATCCAAAGTCCACAATCTTGATCCGGGGCAAACCCTCGTCGGTGCTTTCGAGCCAAATATTCCCGGGCTTGATGTCGCGATGAATCATGCCTTTCTCATGAGCATCCGCTAATCCTTTGGCCACGCCCAAGCCCACATGCACGATCGTATCCACCCTCATCTCGTCGCCGGATCGGACGGCTTCGTCAAGCGAACGCCCCTGCAGCAGTTCCATCGCCAGGTACGGGATGTCGTTGTCTTCGTCGACTTGATGCACCGTAACAATGTGATCGCTTTTAAGACTGGCTGCGGTGCGTGCTTCGCGCAGAAAGCGCTGCTTGGCCACCGGATCGGCAGCGATCTTGGGCAGCATGACTTTCAGCGCGACGTGGCGGTGTAGCTTGGAATCTTCTGCCAGGAACACCGAGCCCATACCGCCTGAGCCCAGCAATTTTAGAATGCGATATGGGCCGAGCTTTCCCAACCCGCCCATGGTGGAATCGGCTGAGAACGAAACCGAGTCCAGGCTGGAGCTGGATAAACTGCTCCCCTGACTGCCCGCGTCTGCATACACAGCAGCCAACCTCGGTATTTGCTTGATGCGTTCTACCAGTTCGAGTGGGGTTTGGTTGTCGATCTTGTCGTAAGCCAGCGAGTCACCGAGCAAGGCGATCGATAAAGCTCCTTCGGCAGACAAGTGCTCCACCTTTTGCTGACAGAGCAAGCAATGCTCCACGTGCTCCGCCAAAACGGAAAGCTCCGGGTCCATGAGATTGCCGTTGAGCAAGTCCGACAGTACGGAGTCCTGCGGACAGGATTGTGCGGTATTCATAGGTGGCAGGACGGCCGAGGGCAAACGGTGAGAGTTCGACTCCAGTTTTACTTGAAGTAC
>JADLDX010001007.1 GCA_020846515.1 Pirellulaceae bacterium | reverse complement strand
CGGCCCGGGCGGCACGCCGCGCTTCTTCGACCACCATTGCATTTTCGGTCATGATTGGGATGCCTGTATTGTAGTGGATGTTTCAGCAGATTCAGGTAAATCCGTTTGGAGATCGTTGGATCTTTCACTGGGATCCTGATAGGGCCCGAGCAAGATGTAGTCGATGATACGTTCTTGGCCAGAATCATTGACGATTTTCAGCTGTACTGGGCAGCGGCCATTATCGAAGTTCTTGAAGGGCGCTGAAACCAGAATGGGCACAAAACTGTGTTCGCCGCCGGCCAATTTCACTTCGGGCGTTTCAATGGCTCGCACCTCTGCCGATGCCGGGGACAAGACACTCAGCGTGTAAGCGTGAGGATTCTCGGTGCGGTTGGTCAAGCTGAGTTTGAGCGAATTGTCGATTAGGCCTGAGGGACTGACCGAAAACGTGCCGCCCAGGTTTCGCAGCAACTTGGCATCAAAATCTTTTTTGGTCAAAAAGATAACCATGAACGCGCTGAGCGTGATCAACAATACGACTGGGTAAATGATCAACCTGGGGCGCCAGACCGAACTGGGTTTGTGTTCCATCGAGTCTTGGTTGCTGTAGCGAATCAGTCCGGTTGGCATGTGCAGCTTGACCATCACATCGTGACAGGCATCGATACACTGGGCGCAGTGAATGCACTCCATCTGTAGTCCATTGCGGATATCAATTCCGGTTGGGCAGACTTGGACGCACTTGTTGCAGTCCACGCAGTCGCCCTTGGTTCGCTCGCCCTGGGTTACCACTGGCTTGCCATGACCACGCGGTTCACCGCGATGATGATCGTAGGTGACGATCAAGCTACGTCGATCCAGCATCACCGATTGAAATCGACCGTAGGGACAAGCGATCAAGCACGTCTGTTCACGGAAATAGATAAAGTTGAACACGAGCAGGATAGTGGAGACAGCCATGATCAAGAAGGGAATCGGATGTTCCCAAGGCGATTGGGTAACCCACTGGCCCAAGCGATCGGTACCGACAAAATAGGCTAGGAACGTGTGGGTTAGAAAGGCGCAAACGGCCAAGTATACAGCGGCGCGGGCCCACCACCGCCAGCCGCTAAGTCTTTTGGCGGGTTGACCGCCTTTGCCAACGGTGCCTTCGAACAATCGATCGATCGGTCGAAACAGGAACTCCATGTAGACCGTCTGAGGGCAACCCCAGCCGCACCATACGCGGCCGAATAACGCCGTGACCAAAAAGATGGACACAAAGCCGCTGACCATCAATAGAGCGAGCAACAATGTATCGGTCGGTAAAAACGTGTAGCCCATAATTGTGAAGCGACGCGTTGGTATATCCAGCAATACTGGAGGCTTACCATAAAACCGCAGATGCGGCAGGATGGTGAAGAAGGCGATCAACGCATAGGCCACGCTGCGGCGGGCCGACCAGAAATCACCTTGGGCTAGACGCGGAAACAACCAGCGTCGCGAACCGTCTGCCTCCAACGTGGCCAGCACATGCTCTTCAGGTTTGAGCAATGACTCACCAACGTGCAACCCTTCACTCGTGGCGCCGGGAGGCCGCGCCACTTTTGACGTACTCATTTTTTACTCGGGTATGGTTCTTAGTTCTTAGTTCTTAGTTCTTCGTTCTTAGTTCTTCGTTCTTCGTTCTTCGTAGCCACCGTCGCCAGACGGTGGACGCGATCCACCGCTTGGCAGCGGTGGCTACTACTGTTCGGAGCTCACTTTTTATCAGCTGCTTTACCTGCTGGTTTATCAGCTGCTTTATCGCTTTTGGGGCTGATGGCGTCGGCGGGTAGTTCGGCGATATCAGCATCCCAGCTCGCGATTTCAATACGACTGACATCGTCGGACTTTGGATTGGCGGGCTTTGTGCCCAGTAGCGTGGCCACATAAGCTGACACCATGATCACATCGCGTGGATCGGAAAACCGCTGCTTCCAAGCCGGCATGGCATTGTTGTTGGCCCCGTTGTTGATGACCTTCATGATGTCCTCAATGTGCTTGACATTCTTCCACTTGCTGTCGCACAAATTCAGACCAACCAGACCACCACCATCGGGCCCATGACACGACTGGCAATTGGTGCGATAGATCGACTTGCCATACGACACCCAGTCGTTGTCTTTCATGAATCGCACCAAGGTCGCGCGGTCCTGAGCCAGCGTACCCAACGTACCATATTGCTTCTGGGCCAACGCCGCTTCATCGGCGCTGAGCAGGTCGAACATGGTCCGTCCACTGGCGCCAAAGTGGAAGAAGACCCAATAAAAAACGCTGAAAATGATCGAAATCACGAAGAACCACTTCCACCAACCGGGTAGCGGATTGTCGTATTCCTGAATGCCATCGTAGGCATGGTCGGTTAGCGGATCGGAACTCGCTGAACTGGAACTCAGTGGATCAGTGCTCATTTGGCTCTCCCAGATTTGTTTGTCGGTAAACCTGACGCGCTGGCGCTGGCATGATTGGCATCAGACGCGCCCTGGCTAAATAGAGCCGGCGCTAGGGCAGGATCTTCCAGCGGAATCGACGCCATGCGTGAGGCAGTGGCCCGGCTGGTCAGCAAGGCTCGCAGACTGACCGCGACAAAGACGACGACGAAAATCGTGAGGGATATCTCAGCACAGTCGGAGTAATCGAGGAACGAGACGACATCGCGAATCATTGTGCACCTCCATTGACGCTGATTTTTTCAGCGACCACTTTAGCATCGGGCGTTTTCGGAGACGGGCTGTCGGCAGGCGCTGGGTCCGGTTTGCTGATGTCCGTGCCTAGGCGTTGCAGGTAAGCGATCATGGCAATGATTTGCATGTCGCCTTTGCCCTTGGGACCATTCTGTCGTTCCAACTCTTGTGCAATCTCTGCCGCTTGAATGCGCGCCTTGTCACCCGCTTCACTGGCTTCGAAATTGTACTTGGCTCCCAACAACATGGCTGCCTTGACCCGCTCAGGTATCGCGTTGAAATTGAGCTTGGTAGTCAGCAGGTGCACATAGTTGGGCATCGTGGAGCCTGGCGAGGTCTGCTGCGGTCGCTCCATGTGCTGGTAATGCCACAAGTGCGATTGCCGTCCGCCTTCGCGAGCCAGGTCAGGACCAACGCGACGCGAGCCCCATTGGAATGGGTGATCGTATACGAACTCACCCGGTTTGGAGTATTCGCCATACCGCTTGATCTCCGCCAGAATCGGACGAATCATTTGCGAATGGCAACCATAACAGCCTTCCGCGACATACAAATCGCGACCAGCCAATTCCAATGGCGTGTAGGGCGTGACCTTCGCAATCGTCGGTACATTGGCCCGAATCAAGAACGTCGGCACAATCTCAAGCAACGAGGCGACCACGACCGCCACGACAACCCAAACGGTAAACAACATCGGCAGATGTTCCCAGCGGCGGTGCCAATCCATCCTGGACCAGACGTCCAGTTTTTTGCCGAACTCT
>JADLDX010001006.1 GCA_020846515.1 Pirellulaceae bacterium | reverse complement strand
GCAACTGGTGGACTTGTTGCCCGAAGGTCCGCATCTGGATCTGAAGGAAAACCAGTTACCCAATGGCAGTTTCGGTATCGAGTATTGCTGTGGTCGCAGCTTTCAAATCGACAACCTCGTGATTGAGGTCTCCGGTCCCGCCACGTCACCCGCGGATCTCAAGGCTCCCAGCCATCAAACCAAAACCGAATATGCTCAAGAGCTGAAACGGCGGCAGGCTGAGATTCAAGCCACGCGCGACCAGCAATCGAAGCTTCAGGGACAAGAACCAGGACGCATCGCTTGGGTCACCGATACCGCACCGGCACCACCCGATGTTTATTTGTTAGCCCGAGGCGATTACGCCCAACGCACCACTAAGGTCTATCCAGCTCCGTTCAGCGCCTTGCAGGACCCTGACAATCCATTGCCCGCCGATACTGCCAAGGACGTTCGAGGCTCTTCAGGTCGAAGATCCGCTTGGGCTCGATGGGTCACTCATCCCAGTTCACGAGCCGCTCACTTGATGGCCCGGGTGCAGGTTAATCGCGTCTGGCAACATCATTTTGGAACCGGCCTGGTCAGCACTCCCGAAAACTTGGGGATGAGCGGCAGTGATCCTAGCAACGCAATGCTGCTCGACTGGTTAGCAGCCGAGTTTATTCGCAGCCAGTGGAGCCTCAAGGCATTGCATCGCAGTATTCTGCTGTCCACTGTCGCGCGTCAATCCAGCCTGGCGTATAAAGAAGGGTTGAGTGTCGATCCGGGCAACCAGTTGCTGTGGCGATATCCCATGCGTCGTTTGGATGCCGAAGCGATTCGCGATGCACAATTGGCCGTCAGCGGCGAATTGGATATGACAATCGCTGGCCCATACACTCCAACCACGCGCAACGGTACGGCCGAAGTCACCGTGCCGGAAGATCGCCCCGGCGCTTTCCGTCGCTCAATCTATCTTCAACAACGACGCACGCAAGGGCTGAGTTTGTTGAGCGTTTTTGATGCTCCAGCCATGGTGATTAATTGCACACGTCGGCCCGTTACCACGATGCCACTTCAGTCGCTCAGCTTATTGAACTCCGAGTTCGCGGTGCGACGTGGTCAACAGTTGGCTAAGCGAACTCAACATGCAGCAGTATCGAATATGGATCAGCGTATCCTCACCGCGTTTATGCTGACTACGGGCCGTCCTGCTTCGCCATCTGAGCAAACCGATGCACGCGAGTTTTTGAACCAGCAGCAAACGCACTATAATTCTGAGGAACGGGCCTTCTCTGAACTGTGCCAATTGTTGCTGGCCAGCAACACGTTCTTGTACCTTGAATAAGACACAGACCATGACCATGCAAATGCACCGCAGAAGCTTTCTATCGCAACATGCAGGACATGTCGGCTTGCTGGCTTTGGCCTCGTTGCTGGCCAAGCAGTCGCCGATCAGTCAGGCGGCTGAACATGCGCCGACGTTTCGTGGGCCGCGCGAGCCACGTGCCAAGTCGGTGATCTGCCTGTTCCAGAATGGCGGTCCAAGTCAAATGGATCTGTTTGACCCCAAGCCCGAGTTAACGCGTTGGCCTGGTCAACCCTATCCAGCCGGTGAACTGGAGACGCACTTCGATAAACAAAAAGGCAATGTGCTCGGCTCGCCATATCGCTTTCGCCAATGCGGTCATTCGGGTATGGAACTGTGCGAACTGCTGCCGCATACGGCCAGCATAGCCGATGACATCACCCTCATTCGCTCGATGACCACCGGCTCAGTTGATCATGAGGCTGCGTTGCGAATGATCCATTCGGGCCGACTATTTGCAGGCATGCCTTCTTGGGGTTCATGGGTCACGTATGCCCTGGGCAGCGAGAATCAGGACCTACCGGCCTATGTCGTGCTCTCCGATCCCGGTGGTCTGCCGATCGATGGTGAAAAGAACTGGAGTTCTGGCTGGTTGCCAGCCGTCTATCAAGGCACGGTGTTTCGTTCTGGTAAGTCGCCGGTGCTGAATCTACAAAGTCCCGATGGGGTCACCGCAGACGCGCGCCGCAATCAGCTTCGCTTTCTGGAGAAGATCAACCGTTACCAGGCTGAGCGATATCCTGAGAACACCGAACTGACCGCGCGCATCGCCAACTTCGAAACGGCCGCGCGCATGCAGACAGCTGTACCGCGTTTAATGGATCTATCTGACGAGACCGAACACACCCGTCAGTTGTACGGTTTGAATAATCCAGCCATCGACGAATACGGCGCGCGCTGCTTGACGGCTCGCAAGTTGATCGAGCATGGTGTGCGTTTCGTCGGTGTGTATTTGAATGGCCAGCCCTGGGACACGCACAGCAAAAATGCGGAAAGTCTGAAAGGGTTATGCGCCCGCACGGATCAACCCAGCGCTGCGCTGGTCAAAGATCTGAAACAACGCGGCTTGTTGGATTCGACGATCGTCATGTGGACCGGCGAGTTCGGTAGATTGCCCATTTCACAAGGCAGCGATGGTCGTGATCACAATCGACACGCTTTCTCCATGTGGATCGCCGGTGGTGGCTTCAAGCCCGGCCTGGTTTATGGTGCCACCGATCCGTTCGGATACAAGTCTGTCGACAAGGTGGTCAACGTGAGTGACCTGCACGCCACCTTGCTCCATGCCCTGGGCCTGGATCATATGCGTCTGACCGTCCCCTACGACGGACGCGAAACCAGCCTGACCGATGCCGAAGTCACCCATGCCCAAATCGTACAAGAACTGTTGGCTTAACTGCGCAGCAGCACTGACCCTCCCTTTGTGAGGGTCGAAAAAACAGGCGCTACTGCAGCCTGTTTTTTCGGGGAGGGTGCATGCGCCGCACAGACGAGCTCGCAGCGAAGTACTTCATGCCTTGGTTAGCTGCTGCGCAGCAGCAGAACTAACCCTCCCAAGCGCAGCTTAAGGGAGGGTCGAAAAACAGGCGTTCAGCCTGCTTTTTCGGGGAGGGTGCGTGCGCCGCAGAAACGAGCCCGCAGCGAAGTACTTCATGCCTGGTTAGCACGGCCGGCCCTCCCCGCCCACGCTGCCGCGGGGCGACCCTCCCGCTGCTACGCACCAGGAGGGTTAGTTCTGCTGCTGCGCAGCAGCAGCTG
>JADLDX010001005.1 GCA_020846515.1 Pirellulaceae bacterium | reverse complement strand
TTGCGCCCAGGCGCAGCTCGGTGTTTCGCCATATCGAGTTCCTGCGGTTGTCGGAACGCCGGCTGCTGGTCATCATCGTCTCGCCCAATGGCGACGTGCAAAACCGGGTCATATTCACCGATACCGATTATTCCCAGTCCGAGCTGGTCGAGGCCGCGAACTTCCTCAATTCGCACTACGTCGGCATGGCGATCGAACATGTGCGCGAGCGCCTCCAGCAGGAGATTGAGTCCCTGCGCGGCGAGATTGCCGCGCTGATGCAGGCGGCAGTGGCCATCAACACCGAAGAGAATGCGCAATCCGACGACGGCGTGCTCCTGTCCGGCGAGCGCAACCTGCTCGCGCTATCGGATTTTTCAAATGACATGGGCCAGCTGCGCCGGGCGTTCGAACTGTTCGAGCAAAAGGCCCAGTTGATGCGCCTGCTCGAAGTGGCCGGCCAGGCCGAGGGCGTGCGCATCTTCATCGGCGGCGAGAGCCAGGTCATACCCTTCGAAGACCTGTCCATCGTCAGTGCCCCCTACGAAGTCGACGGCCAGATCGTCGGCACCGTCGGCGTCATCGGCCCCACCCGCATGGCCTACGACCGCATGATCCAGATCGTCGACATCACCTCGCGCCTGGTCAGCAATGCGCTGAGCTACCAGAAATAGCGACCTATACAATCGCGCTTCGGTCGGGCCGTTAGCTCAGTTGGTTAGAGCAGAGGACTCATAATCCTTTGGTCGTAGGTTCAAGTCCTACACGGCCTACCAGGGCAAATGTTTGTGGTGCAGGGCGACCCGGCGTCGATTGAGTGGATCATCGCTACATTAAACGGTTCTGTATCGGACACTCGCGTCGAGATTTTTGGATGCGATAGCCGGCAGTACGGCAGGCAAGTCGAGTCATTTGGCGCTGTCGGTTTTTTTTGCAAAGCGTCGCCGGAGCATTGAAATTTGTGACATTTTCGGATACGAGCTGTGCGTAAGATGCTGATTACATGGATTAATTGGTAGATGTTTGATGGGGGCACGTTAATTGCTTTCCTGTGGCTTGCAGACTATGCCCCGGCGTCATTGGGGTCATTTAGGAAGTCAACATGACAAACAACATTGAGCCGTTAGTCGCCGAATCTGTAGAGGAAGAAGCGAACTCCGAGCAGGGAAGCGCCGGAGGATTGTCGTCCGATGCGCTCGCGCGCAGGAGAATGCTCTTAAAGAGTCTCGGTAAGGGCTCCGCTCTAATTGCTGCCACGGCGCCGTTGCAATCCCTTGCCACAAGTACCGCGTTACTGACACCTAACGGGTTACGGTGCTCGGTCTCTGGAATGCACTCCAGCGTGCATTCCAAGCAGCCAACCGGTTCCGTCGTTTGCGGAGGATATAGTCCTGGATGGTGGGGTCAGGTCAAAAATGGTAGCAACCCCCCAAAGCCGAGAAGGCCGTGGCCTAACGGCTATGCCAAGATGCTTTGCACAGACAAGTTTACGAAGACGAGCCAAGACACCAATCAGCCCCAAAATGGGGCTTCGTATGTGGGTAAGACTTTGTTCCAGGTGATGTCCGAGTCGGATTTTGCAAGTACCGAGACGCGTCACTGGATTGGAGCATTCTTGAACGGCTTCTATCAGAGTTCCAATAACTTCCCCTATTCAGCTCAGGAAATCCTTGATTATTACAATCTGGTCCCACCCCGGACGCAGGCGAATAAGGATGATCTCTACGTGTTGATTACGACGTACTTGGAGACTCACGGTCCCTGAACATGGTCTTTCGGTTCAGTCAATCAAGCTTGCGTTGACACGTTTCGCGTGTTGTATCGCATTCGAAAAGGCTGTCGGCTGCATTGGGCGTGTTGGGACGATGTGTATGTTGTGTTTGAAGAACTGTCGGGTCAGACCCACCAGATGGATCCTGTAAAGGCGTTCCTTTTGCATCTCCTGAATGACGGAGCGCAAGAGTTGGATGCTTTGGTGACGGAGTTCGCGTCGGTCCCGGAGTTCGCAGATTCTGTCCGAATTTCGGCATTGTTGACGAAAGCAATGGACGAACTATGCACGCACGGGTTGGTGGAAGCGACCTACCGGTGATATTGAGTGAACTGCCTAGCAATTCAGTAGCAAGGAAACTCGCCGCAGACGGTCTTATTCTGCAGGTGGGGCCATTTTCATTCCGACTCATTTCGCCGATCGACCTGGTTGCAGAAGGCGTGACTGCGATGTATGCGGATTACGAAGTGCTCGACGAAAGTCGATTTGTGGACTACACCGTCACCATCACTCACGGGCGTGGATTGCGGCGCTGGGTGGGTCGGCAGGCTGTTTTTGAGTTTGATGGCGCTGAGCCGTTCATCCCTTTGCCAGTGGATCACGCTTTTCCCTTGCTGGAATGGTCCATGAATTGGTGCATTTCAATGCACGCCCATCACTACCTGTTGCTTCACTCTGCCGTGATCGAACGGGAAGGCTGCGCGGTAATCATGCCTGCGCCGCCAGGTTCAGGCAAAAGTACGTTGTGCGCAGGGTTGGTCAATCGTGGGTGGCGCTTGCTATCGGACGAGTTGGCTCTGATCTCCTTGATCGACGCAACGATTACCCCATTGGGACGACCGATCAGCCTAAAGAATCAGTCGATCGAGATCATTCGCGCTTTCGTGCCCGATGCGGTGTTCAGCCAAGTTGTACATGACACGTCCAAGGGGAGTGTTTCACTTTTGAAAGCGCCCCGGGAGCATTTGCTTCGCATCAATGAAATCGCGCGCCCGCGCTGGGTAATCTTTCCGCAGTATGAGGCTGGAGCCATCCCCCAATTGTCTGCTCGCTCAAAGGCCAGCAGTATGTTGGAGTTGGGGCGTAATTCCTTCAACTATGTGGTTTTGGGGCTGAAGGGGTTTGAAATTTTGTCCAAGGTGATTGATGCCAGTGACTGTTATGACTTTCAGTACAGCCAGTTGAATGATGCGGTGGCCGTATTTGACGAACTGGTCTCGCGCAGGGGGCGGGATTGACGGTCAGCTTGCTGGAGGTACTTTGGAGATGCCCGGACCAACGCCCAGTGCTTGGCGTTCGCGAATGGGAAACGCTACTTGGACAGGCGCGTCAAGCTCGGTTGTTGGCTCGGGTGGCTGCTCACTACCTCGATAAGGGCTGGTTGCCTGCGGCTCCGGATGGTCCGCGTCGCCATTTGGAAGGCGCCTTGCGATTGGCCGATCGTCAGCAGCATGAAGTGCGCTGGGAATTGGATTGCATTTCCCGCGCTTTGAGCAATTTTGGCGGTCCGGTCGTATTGCTCAAAGGGGCGGCCTACCTGATGGCCAATTTGCCGCCCTCGAGAGGCCGGTTGTTTGCCGACATTGATCTTATGGTGCCGCGGGAGAAAATTGAACCGGTTGAGGGTTCATTGCTTGCTGCCGGCTGGATCTCTGACGAGCGAGACCCCTACAACCAGCGATATTACCGTGAGTGGATGCATGAAATTCCTCCCTTGCGCCATGTGCAACGCAACACTTATATTGACCTTCACCACACCATTACCCCACCTACCTCGCGTTTCCATGTGAGTGGCGACAAGTTGCTGGCGCGCATAAAGTCGTTAAACGGCCACGCTGATATGTACGTCTTGTCGCCGGTCGACATGGTGTTGCACAGCGCGGTGCATCTGTTTCAGGAAGGCGACTTTGGACATGGTTTGCGCGACCTGCTCGATCTCAACGACTTGTTGCAGCATTTTGGTTTGGAGCCTGAGTTTTGGGGTGAACTGCTGAACAGAGCTGATGACTTGGGACTACAGATCCCATTGTTTCATGCCCTGCTTCATATTAGACGATTATTTGGTACGGTAGCACCTCTCGATTTGGTCAACCGAGTGTGGCAGTTCGGACCAAACTCGTTGTCCCGCGCCTTGATGGCTTGGTTGTTGGGCCTGGCGCTCAAGCCAGACCATCCCAGTTGCAATACGCGATTCACCGCTCTCGCGCGCTGGCTGCTCTATGTACGATCACATGCATTGCGAATGCCACCTAATTTGTTGGTGTCTCATCTTGTTCGAAAAGCCTGGATGCGGCGCTTTCCCGAGCAGGGCAAGCTTAAATAGTGCCTGACCGAGAACCGTCTTTCCCCAATGACAGCATGGTGTTGTGGTGAAGCGAAGATTTTTGGTAACTTGCGTTTTGAGGGCGTTTTCTCGTTGATCCGTGAGGCAAGGCCGGTGTTT